>CAZWEA010000131.1:0-7803 GCA_964632635.1 uncultured Cocleimonas sp.
CCTTTATTTGTAGATGATGACCTATGAGTAATCTCACAGAGTGGTGAATTTATTAAATATTTCTTAAGCTTCAATATGAGTTCAACTTTTTTTAGGGTAGACTAAAGCGATTAGAAATAAATAACCTAAGTCTTGTTTTCCAAGAAAAAACACCTTATGAATAAATTACTTCTCACTTTTCTTAACTTTTTTATCATTAAAAAATATAACGTCTGGTTTGGCGTTATTTTTTTTATAAGTTTTATGAGTACCACGTCAGCTGAAATATCTATGCCATTATCTACTGAACAGGGCGAGGTATTTTTTCAACAGGGTGATTTTGAAAGCGCAATTACTCAATGGTCTGGGCTTATCCAAGAATATGAAAAAGGCAGTGATACAGATACAACCCAGCATATTACAACGCTGATTAAGCTTGGAAATGCATTCCAGGCTTTAGGACAATATCCAGCATCGATTGAAGTGCTGGATCGAGCAAATAAACTCATCATCTCAACAAATAACCCTGAGCAAAAAATTCCTGTGATGAATGGTTTAGGGGCAACTTATCTGGCTATGGGAAATTTTCAAAAGGCAAATGAATTACTTCAGCGCAGTGTGGATGTAGCACGAAAAAGTGATCAAACGAACTTACTTGTCTCATCACTCAATAACCTAGGCAACTTGAAGGTGAAACAGGGAGCAATTAAACAAGCATTAAAGGTTTATACTGAAAGTATAGAATTAGCTCAAGTTTCTGGTAACAAACAACTTGCTGCAAAAACTTCGGTAAATGCGGCTCTTGTAGCGTTTGAAAAAGAGAGTGAAGAAAAGGTTGGCGAGAGACTGGAAATTGCCAAGAAGCATGTGGAAAAAACCAAAGAGAATCATAATAAAGCCTATAACTGGATTTCTCTTGGTCGGATTGCTCAAGACTTAGCAGAAAAAACCCCCGAGCCCTCTCGTTGGCAGTCATTTGCTTATCATGCTTTTAAACATGCAGAAAGGATAGGTGAGAATATTTCTGATGCTAGAGCCATTTCATATGCAAAAGGTTATCTGGGTGATCAATATAGTAAAGATGGGCGGTATGATGAAGCATTACAACTTACCCGCCAGGCAATTTTCTCAATCGAAAATAGCCAGGCACCAGAAATGCTTTATCAGTGGCAATGGCAAATAGGACGTATTTTGAAGTCAAAAGGTGATAATGAGTCTGCAATTCCAGCATATCAGCAAGCCGTTAGCACATTAAGCTCAGTACGACAGGACTTAACCTCCCAACAATCTTATACCGGATCTTTTCGGGAAGAAATTGGACCAATTTATTTAGAGCTGGCAGATTTGTTGTTACAAGCTAACGATACATTACAAGAAGGTGATAAATCGCAACAAAATTTGTTACAAGCACGCAATGTGATTGAACAACTTAAAGCTGCGGAATTGCAAGACTATTTTAAAGATGACTGTGTCAGTGCATTGCAACAAAAGGTAAAAGCATTAGAGTCGATAGATCACCAAACGGCAGTTGTTTATCCAATATTACTTAATGATCGGCTGGAAATTCTACTCAGTGTACCCGATGGCTTAAAACGTTTTACTATTCCAGCTAATCGGGAAAATATGATTAAGGAAGTACGATTATTTCGGCAGACATTGGAAAATCGAACCACTCGGGAATATTTACCGCATGCTCAAAAACTATATCAATGGTTGATTGCTCCGTTACAAGAAACATTAAGTGAGCAAAAGATTAATACCTTAGTGATAGTGCCCGATGAGTTTTTACGCACTATTCCTATAGCTGCACTTCATGATGGGGAAAAGTTTATTATTGAAAAATATGCTATTGCAAATACACCCGGATTAAATATTACTGATTCCAAACCGATTACTGCTAATAATGCTCAACTGCTTGCGATTGGTCTGTCTGAATCTGTACAAGGTTTTCCTGCCTTACCGCATGTAGCTGATGAACTGGAGAATATCAATAAGATTTTTGGTGGTAGAGTTTTAAAAGATGATGATTTCCTATTGAACAGCGTTGAAAATGAACTAAAAGAAACGACTTATAATATTGTGCATATTGCTTCACACGGACAATTTAAAAGTAATGCAGAAGAAAGTTTTGTTTTAACGTTTGATGATAAATTAAACATGGATGGGATAGAACAGCTTATTGGGCTAAGCCGATTTAGAAATAACCCCATTGAATTGCTTACACTCAGCGCTTGTCAAACCGCAGCGGGTGATGATCGTGCAGCATTAGGGCTTGCAGGTATAGCAATTAAAGCCGGTGCGCGCAGTGCAGTGGCAACCTTATGGTTTATTAATGATAAGGCTGCCTCAACCTTAGTGACAGAGTTTTACAGTCAACTTAAAGAAGGCGCGGTAACCAAGGCTCAAGCAATTCAAAATGCACAAGTTCATCTTATTAAGAATACGCCCTATCAACACCCTTATTTTTGGTCACCTTTTTTGTTGATTGGAAACTGGCTGTAAGAAAACTATGTATAGCTGTGATTTAGGTCATAGGTTTTGACGCATATATTTGATTAACTATATTTGTCATTTTAAAAGAAAAGAGGATTATGATGAAAAAGTACACCACAGTCATAGCTATCATTGGATTAGTCAGTTTGTATTCAGTTGCTTATGCGGAGAGTCAAGAGAAACAAGTCTCTAAACAAGAAAATCAATCGATAAACGATGATAATAAAAGACAAGATAAGAAAGCAAATCAACAAAAAAAGTACTTAAAGTTAAGTTACGCACCGCCCTTTTTAGGCTCTCCGAGCAACAATAGTCGCTTGATAGGAATGGCTCTACGCGGTAGTGGGGTAAGTGACTTACTGTTATCTGTACTTGCACCCGCACATACCGGGTTAAGTTCTACAGTCCAACCTGATATTTATTGGTACACCTCTAAACCGATATCGAAACCTTTTCAATTTATTGAATTTGTATTGAACTCGGACAGGGCGATAAAACCCGTTGTTAGAACACATTTAAAACCAGTCACACAAGGTGGAATTCAGAAGCTAAGCTTATCTGATTACAATATTAAGTTGGATCCTGATATTGAATACACATGGGTTATTTCTTTAGTCCCCGATGCTACTTCTCGTGCGCATGACTTTGTGACGAGTGGAAAAATAAAGCATGTTAAACCAAATCAAGAGTTGCGAGATAAAATTAGAATATCATCCACTCAACTCAGCCCTTATATTTTTGCTCAAGCAGGCTATTGGTACGATGCTTTAGCCGCTACTATTCACCAAACCGAAACACAAACAAATGAAGTGTCGGCGAAAGAAAATTTAGTTTCACTTCTTGAACAAGTTGAATTAAATCAGATAGCTAAAATGACTAAAGATGAAGGGGGGTACTAACAACGACATAAAGTGGAGTTGGTGTAGATTCTTGTAACTAGAGGTAAAGTCATAAAAAAGAGGAAAAATGAATAAATTTCAAAAGAATAACAAACGATTATTATCACTATTATTGGTGTTATTACCTTGTGTAGGCATGGCTAATGAGATTTTAGACGATATTGAACAATTAACTATAAATAAATTGGTTAATAATCAAAAAATAATTGAGGGATTAAAGCGTAATGAGTTGAAACAAGAGTATCAGCCAACAGCTAAAGGAAAACCAGAGCTAGAGAAAATTTTTGGAACCTGGTTTTTTTCTTATACTTTGAATGGGAGCAAGCATACCGATAAACTTATAATTGATGATTTTTATGAGGCTGAAAGTGGAAAGGTTTATGCTCGGGGTACATTGTTTTTGAATAATGAAGGTGCTGGACAAGTAGTGCTTTGTAGCGAATTACCATCTGAATTTGTATCTTTTTTCGGGACTGATTATGACTGTTCAGCGGGTTCTGATGAGACGTTTTGGCAGGGTTATAACTTTAGAATATCTGGTGATACAGTAACAAATGGCTTTTATGGAAAGGGAGATACAATTGATAATATGACTCTGTCTATTTGGAGTAAAAATCATAGTATTACAGGGGCTCGCGGGAGCGAGCCTCCACCAGAAGATGGTGATAATAATGAGGCAAATTTTAATGAAAACTCTAATGAACTAATTATTCCCGTTGTTAACTATAGAGGGGGGAAATTTCGCGTTATATTACAAAATAAGGGTGATTTTCTCTTTTCAATAAAAGATGCCAAACCTGTGAAATAAAACTTATAACCCTACCTTCCTTATCTTTTGGAAGGTAGGCCGGTAGGCTTGAGAGGAATACTTTTGGAATAGGAGGAAAATATTTGTTTAAAAAGCTTGTTGAATACAAGGAGTCTTATCGTATGCTAGTAGATTATTGCTTCTTAGGCTGGTTTTTGAATGAGTGTTTTTATTTTTTTTTGTTGAGAGTTCATTATTTTTAGCTAAAGAAAATGACGAAGTATTATTTTTTGTTTTTTGCGCGGAATGATGAGTAACAGAAGAAATATCCATAAACGTAGCAGGTGATAGATGATTAGGCGACAGTGGAATTCCACCACGATTTTTTATAACAAAGCTGTTTGTATTGTTTCCAGAACGAGAAGAACAGCTATCAGTTAAGTGTTCTGATGCATTGAGTAATGAGTTGGGTAAAACAGCAATACTGCCACTTATGTTAGTATCTGGTTTTAGATTGAGTTTACCGTCGGTGCTTTGTTTTGAGGAAGCGCTTACTAAGCTATTAGGTGATTGGAGCAAGAAATTAGAAATTAAAATATTGCCTCCCTTTCCTTCTTTTGCTTGAGCAAGGATGTTACTACTATCTAATGTAACAATGGGAGTAGTCATTGAAATATCCCCTCCAGCTCCTTTCCCATCAGCGACAGAGGTATTAATTTTACCGTTACTTAATACGATATTACCATTGCCCTTGATTTGGATTTCACCTGCATTAGCTTTTTCTGTTGATACTGCAATGACACTGCCATTTTCAATACGAAGTACATCGCTAACGGAGATGAGTATATTACCCGATTTAGCAATTGTTGAGTTCTCATCAATACCAATATGGGTAAGATGATTGTTGGATGCAGACTGTATAAATGCTGCATCATCTAATGAAATTGTATCGGCTGTTATGTTAATGTCCCCAGCTTGACCTGTACTAAAGGTGCTACTGCTTATTCTTGCATCACTAAGTAATTCTAAAGAACTTGTATTAATTGTAATATTACCCGCATTTCCAGAGGCACCCTCTTCTGACTGGTTTACAATACCTATAAAATCATCTGTATGACTAGCTGTTATAAGTATTGTTTGTGCTTTGATATTTATATTACCCGCTTGACCTTTACCTGTTGTAATTGCACCAATAGTACTTTCATTTATATATAAATGATTGATATTGAGACTTATAACGCCTCCATTGCCAAAACTATTTTTATTTTCATCTAAAGGTAATGAATCCAGATCAATAATATCTAATAAAGCTGGATATTTAGAAATAAAATCAAGATAGCCTTCAATCCCTTGGCTATGAGATGATGCATCAAGTGTTGCCCCAGATCGCATGTCAAGATAATCCGCCGTAATCGTTAAGTTACCTGCATTTTGCGTGCTTGAATTAAGCGAATCGGTGAAAAACCCTGTTTTTTCACCAGAAAGTAATATATTTGAACTGTTTACGGTAATGTCACCCCCCAACCCAAATCCCAATGTTTCAGTGCTAAGTGTTGCTCCATCATGTAATTCCATGCGTGTAGACTGAATAGAAATATCTCCTGCATTACCTGTATGAAAGCTTGTATCAGATGAAATATCTGATTTTTTTCCTGTTAATATAAGTGTTGGGCTATCTATTTTAATATTTCCTGCATTACCTGCGGCATTAGTACTAGCACTAATATTTGCGCCATTATTAATGGTTAATTCATTTGAGTGAATAATAATGCTTCCACCGTTTCCAGTACCCATTACATCAGCTTGAATTCCAGTAAAATTTATACCCGTATCAAGGGTGTTAGTCAGTAGTATATTATCTGAGTTTATAAGAATGTCAGCTCCATTTGTTAGACCTCCATTCATAGTTGAAATATAGGCTGCATTACTGATGATTAGGTTTTTTGAGTTAACAGATAAACCTCTAGGGTTTCCAGAAGCATTGCTACCAGCAGTGTGTACAATTCCCGTAGGTAATACAACGTTGAAACCAGGAGCGGGTATAATTTTATCATTGGTTAATATTATTTCGTTAGAATCGACAGATAAATTACCGCTATTGCCTGAGCTTTTAAAAAAGGAAGCAATCAATCCACCATTTCTTATATCCAGTTTTTCAGATTTAATTGAAATATCTCCTGAATCACCATTACCTAAACTAGCGCTTTGTATTCCCGTTCCACCATTGATGCTTAAACTCCCTGTTAAATCAACATCTATTTCCCCTCCATCTTCATTTGTTGTATAAGCGAAGATAGCAGCGTTATCCATCACCATTTGTCCGCCACGGATGACCACTTTACCCGCTGCATCCGCACTCACACTAATACCAGCATGATGGCTAAGTTGGATATTTCCTCCTCTAGTAAATGACGAGGTATTAACTCCTGACTCATTGAAAATAATTTCGCCAGAAGAACCGGCGCTCGCAATAATAACCTGTCCACTGGGTGCATAAAGTGTGTTGTCATCAATACTAATATTTCCCCCAATTAAAGAAAGAGTTGAGTCTTCAGGGACGCTAAGTATTTTATTAAGCCCACCAGAAACAGAAATAGGGGCAGGGGAGTCATCTAAAAAACCAAATGCCTCAGGGCTTGCAATTGTTAATAGAGGATTAGTATTAGCCAACCCCGTTTCAAACTTAACCCCATCTTTAAATTTTAAATAATCTGCTGTACTGGCATGAAAAGAGCCTTGTACATCAAGACTGGCATTTTCTCCAAATATTATCCCTGATGGATTAAGAAAATAGACGTTGGCACCAGGAATGGTTGAGCGAAATGTACCATCAATAGTTGATGTTTGCCCGCCTGTGACACGACTAATGACATTTTTGATTCCAGCTGATCCGCTAAAAGTAGCGCTTTCTGCACTGTTGATATTGAATTGCCCAAAACTATGAAATAAATTGCCACTTGTACGCTGCCCTAAGTCTTCAGTTATTTGAAAGTCTGGTCCGGCGAGAGAGCCAGTAGTACCCATTGAGCCATCAAGTGTGATTTCACTTAGTACTACAGAACTAAAAAAACAAGAAGTGGTTAGTAGCAATTTAATTAAAGAAATATTTATAGAAATGATTTGTTTTTTCATGAAGTATTTCTTTTATAAGTTTTTGCATTTTTTGTTGGAGCTGATTTTTAGTCTCGATAATTGCTGCTAAAGGACGCTCTAACAAAGAATTTTAGAATTTTACACTACTAATAACATGTTTATCTTTGAAATAAAATGTTTTTTGTTCTACCCAGGATGATCGGGACTGAAATTTTAGTTTGGGGGAAGCTGGTTCGTAATATACGCCATCTTTGGCGTAATGTGTTGTAGAGGGTAGGGTGGGCAACGTTTTTTTTGCCACGCAGATATTTGAATAAAAGATACACAAACGCGTTACTACCCTACGTTGCTTTGTTTGGTCAGATAAAGATAGTTATTTAAAATATATTGGTGGGCAGAAAAGCGCTGCCCACCCTACCTGACTTGATTGCAAGACTTGACCTCGTGGTGGTTACAGAATGCTGCTAAAATCATCAAAACTATATAAAAAACCACCCTGTACAGTATAGTCAGGTGCTCTATCTCCAAAACCAGCGCCTACACCAAAGCGTAATCGACCATTGGGAATAATTTCGTAATCAACACCACTGG
>CAZWEA010000132.1:0-7785 GCA_964632635.1 uncultured Cocleimonas sp.
TCTTATCGATGTGCATAATGTCAGATGGGCAGATATCGACACAATGTCCACAACCATCACAACGAGTCATATATACAAAAGTAGGCATATTATTCCTCTCTTCTAGTTAATTTGTTAAATAAGTTAAATAAGTTAAATTAGATCTTAGTAATGGCGTGGCGCTTCACGCTTGATGCCAAGTCCCATATTAGGTGGATTTTCACCCATGTACTCAGGGATATCCGGGAATCTTTCCTGTACAGAAGAATCTGTCAAGTCAAAGTCTTCAGGCAAGTTCTCTCTTGAACCATCTGCTTTAGTAATACGCTTTTGGTAAGCTGCTGCAGGCTTAAAGAACATATGAGCAAATTTAGACCAAAGTACTCCAGCAAACAATACAGTGGCAGAAACGATGAATAATACAAAGAATAAGATTCTCCATCCCTGTACTTCAGCAGCCATCATTGCAGACCAAAGTAGTGCAAATGTACACATTGCTAACAATGAAACTATAAATAAATCTGCTTGCGCTAACTGATACCATTTTTTAGATTCAGCTGAAACGTCAACTCGAATAGAAAACCAGAACCAGTAACCACCAACACAAAGACTTAAAGCACCTAGATGCCATAATAATGGCCAGATACCCGCACTTGCATCAGTAGGGTAACCGAATATTAAAACTGCCGTCGAAAGTACGAAGAAAATGAAGCCATACATAGTCATTAAATGAGACAGTCTTCTTTTTTGGTTAGAAAACTCAGCTGACGTTAATACTTCACTTGTCAATGTTTTCAACATGAGGGCTTTTCTTTCACCACCGCTCACTTCACGTGTTGCTGCTTTCTTTGCTTTTTCAGCATTTTCAAAAAAGTACTTAGCACTTTTCTTGTGCATCATATCAAGTACTGTTCCACCAATTACAAACAAAACCATCAATATGACATAGATTTGCATTGCTGTTGGGGATATAAATGCTGAAAGCTCAGCAAATGGATTGGTTGTAAACATAATTGAGGTTCCTCGGTAAAATTAAAACTAAATTATCCACGGACTTAAAAATGGAGACTTAATGAATCTCTAAATAACCTAAATAAAAGAACTAAGCACTGCATAAATACATGTAACTGCATCTATAGCATCAAGTCAGCTTATTCTTCTATATATAAGGGCACTTAGATATTCCCTAAGAAACACTCAAAAATTCCATGAATTTACTGTGGCATAATATACAAGTATTTACTTATCATAAGAAATAGAATTTACTAATGAGCAAGAAATATGATCATTAGTAAAGTCAGTGACCGTATTTTAATCTTTTCTATAAAATAGGAATATAGCCTTTAAATAGTAAAAAGAATCGGCCAAATAACTACAGCGCCAGAGAATCCTTCTTCGCCTCCTCATATCTCCTTGTATTTAAATGCTATAATTACTATCTACCGACTAAATGTAACGTGCATTTAGTACAACAAGTAATTAACTAGAAGTAGTGCTTACCTAAAACTACTTCTTTCGAAGAACAACTTTTAACCACTTACATTAAGTAGTTTTCACCGCATAAAAACGTAATGGATTGTCATTATCAATTAGCTGATCAGGCATTCTTATGCCAACTAACGAAACTTACAAAACTGTTTTCTTTGTTAGTGTGCTAATTTAATATAATAACTACCACAATAAACAAAATATTCATTATTTGAGATTTTTGCACGAGTCACATCGAAAAAAATCGGATTGAATTTCACTGATTAAGTGGGAATGGTATCACTGATGTAGTTTTAGCAAAATCTTAACAAAAAGTACTAGAATTTCTAGCCATTTTACTCGTTATCTGCCTCATGTATGATCTCTATTTAATCTATACAGACTAGGGGTTTTGAAATAACCCATAACTTCATACAGGCAAGATCGCTGCATTTCTATCTAGGGGTTTAGATTGATTCTATACTGAGTCCTAATATTGATAGAACAATGACACTGTTTATTCAGGAAGCACGAATAAGCCAAATTGAATCAAATAGATTTGATTAGAGCTCTACAAAGCAACTGATGTAGTTTCTGACTATGCGAGCTGAATACTCGTTTTATTAGTAACCTTCTCTGGAAATTTAAATCATACTAGCAGTTAAAATAATGCCTACCTAATTATCAATAGTTCTCATTCTTCCCACTCGACTAAGTATTACTTTTTTTCTTAGATCTGAAGCACTTGGGCCGACCTTAAAAGTAGATGGACCTGTTACCCGTCCCGCATAATTAAACCCTGTTGCTGCTCCAACTGAATTATTAATAAATAACCCCTTAAGTTCATCCTGCACTTTAATGACCACTTCTAAGTCATCTGCTACAGCACCACCATCACAATTAACAGCGCCTCCACCTAGTTGGCCATCTCCATCACAATCAAGAAATATAATCCAACCTTCAGAATAATCACCACCACCCGTGCAACTTGTTTGATTCGTACTGACACACAAAACAACATTGTTTGCTCTTTTAAGTGCCTCGCTTCTAGCTAAGTGCAAACCTGAAACCAATAGGTTTGTCCCTGTTGTCACCCTATTGCTTTGAATAAGATTTGAGAAACTTGGAATTGCAAAGGATGCAAAAACACCTACAATAGCCATTGTAACTACCATTTCTATTAGGGTAAACCCACTTGTTTTACTGTGATATTTATTTATCATGATTTTAAGTCCACAAAATGACACTAGTACTATTCAATTAATTATTTTTATTAATATGACCGTTTGAAGCTTTATTGCGATAAATTGATCAAGTATATTCTTTAATTGTCTGAGTATTTAAGGCAATATCTATTTAATCACATTCTATAAAGAAATGAGACTTCCTCTGATGAATGGTAACTTAGCTACGATAGAACAACACATTAGTGAAAGCCAAGATGCACCAATACAAATTCAAACCAGTCACTCTGTGACAGGAGGCTGCATTAATCAATGCTTAGAAATCACAGATACCAATCAAAAGAAATGGTTTATCAAAACCAACACCCATTTATCTCTCAACATGTTTACAGCAGAAGCTGAAGGCTTAAAAGAAATTCTCAATAGCAAAAGTATTCGCTGCCCAAAAGTGATTTGCTACGGAACAAGCAATGAAATAAGTTATCTTGTTTTAGAATACATCGAACTACAATCACAACGTAAACCAGCCGACACTGGCAAACAACTCGCTAAGATGCACAACCACCATGCCATACAACACGGCTGGAAACGTGATAATACAATAGGGTCTACACCGCAAATTAATAAACTAAAAAATGACTGGGTCTCATTCTGGAAAAGTGAACGATTACTCTTTCAATTAAAACTAGCAAAAACCAATGGCTACTCAAATAGAGCATATGATCACTGCCTGAAACTAATAGATAATGTAGATATTTTCTTCACTCACTATAAACCAAACCCTTCCCTACTCCACGGCGATCTCTGGGGCGGGAACTGTGCCAGTGATGAGACAGGTAACCCAGTATTATACGACCCTGCTGTTTACTATGGCGATCGTGAAACAGATATTGCGATGACTGAGTTATTTGGAGGTTTCAGTGCAGATTTTTATGCATCTTACAATGAGCACCACCCTCTCGATTCAGGCTATAACACCAGAAAGAAACTCTATAACCTCTATCATATTCTGAATCATTTTAATATTTTTGGTGAAGGATACGCTTCACAAGCAGAAAACATGACATTACAACTTCTTGCAGAGATATAAAATAACCAAGATACTATTATTTAGGTGGCTTTGATTTTTGCTTTAGCAACTTGCTAACGCCTGCTAAATCAGCTTCTGACAAAACACCTGTCGCCTTCTTAAGCTTTAAAGTGTTCAGCAAAAAATCATAACGAGCCGTTGTATAATCGCGCCGAGCGGAGAAAGTCTCTCTTAATGAGAGCAAAACATCTACCGCTGTACGCGTCCCGGCCTCAAACCCAGCTTGTGTCGCACTTGCCGCTGTCTGAGTAGAATTTAAAGCCTGCCTCAACGCTTTTACCTGTGCCAAACCAGAAATAATTGTAAAGTATGCGGCACGTGTCTGCTGAGTAGCCAAACGTTTTTGCAGCTCTAATTGTTGTTGTGCTTGATGCAGCTTATGACGAGCCTCTCTAATTCGAGATGAAATATTTCCACCTTGGTAAATCGGCATACTAAACTGAACGCCAATAGATGCATCCAGCCTATCCTGATCAATATGATCTTCGCCAAACCTTGTTCCACCTGTTTGTTTTGCAAACAAATCAAGCTTTGGACTTCTGGCTGCACGTTCTATATCAACCAACTTCTGAGCAACCTGAACAGCGTGTTCTGCGGCCATAAGTTGCTTACTGTTAACAATTGCAGACTGAGTCCACACATCAATATTATTTGGCTTAGGTGTTAACAAAGGAATTTTATCTGCAGCACCATTTAGACTTTTATAATAGCGAGTGGTGATAGCTCTCAACGTCTCACGAGATACATCAATTTGTTGCTTGGCAATTTCAACCTGTGCATTGGTTAAGTCATAGCGTGCCTGCGCTTCTTTAACATCTGTAATTGCAGAACGTCCTGCTTCAAAATATGCTTTAACTTGATTGAGTTGACGACCGATAGCATTTTTTTCTGCTTTTGCAAAAGATAAATTATCGTTTGCATTCAAATATTGAAAATACGCCTCGGCAACACGAATAATTAAATCTTGAGCATCAGCCTCAAGCAAAGCTTTTGCTTGTAAAATTGAAGCATCAACCTGCTCCACCTGGGCTTTTAACTTTTTATTTATTAAAGGTTTGCTAATGGATAACTCATAAGCCAAGTTTAAAAAACCATCACGATCCTCACCGCGCAAGGTTCTACCTGTATACTGCAAGTTATAACTAGCATTCGCACCAAGATCAACACGTGGCTTTAAAGCTGAAAGAGTCTGTGGCTTTGCCTCTAGAGCTGCCAAAAAACCCGCTTCACTTATTTTAAGCTGCGCATCATTTAGCTTAGCGTGTTGATAAACTTCTAACAAACTCTCAGAAAAAGCAGCTGTTGTTGCACCCATTAGAATAAATCCTAATGCTACTTTAAAAGCGTTAGATTTTTTTATTGCGTATTGCATTATCACGTACTCCATTAATAATGAGAGCATAATGACTCTATAAATTATAATCAATATATAAAAAGGCAGTTACTTGATGAGGTCACTTACTACTAACTAATGACCTCAGGATAACTCAGTTGACAAGTGAAAATAGCTAAAAACATCCTGATTTTCCCACCGAGTTATGCTGAGGTCTCAAATAGATAGATTTTCAATCTAAAAAAACAACAGCAACATGAGTGTAGCCAACGCCACAGCTGTCATAACCAGTAAAAATCCACCAATCCGTGTACTTTGATACTCTTCACGAATTTTTTTAGCCGCACTATCACGTAATTTCTCTATATGCTTCTCAATGGGCAACCCTTCTTTTTTACCTTGATAAGCTGCCACTCCACCCTTCACATTAATCAACGGAATTAATAAATCTATATTAGCCCTTGCGACTAAAGCATTTTGTGTTGGTGAAAAGTAATCTACTTTCTTCTTTTCGACACGTTTTAAAACATCATCTCGACAGGCCTCAAGCATCGCTTGGTAACTTTCAGTGAGCATTTCTCGGTTGCGCACTAAAGACTGCTGAAGTTCATTAACAGAAACACCTGTAGCTGGCTTCATGACTCTAACTGAGTATTCATCACCTTTAATTTTCAACTTAAAACTATCCAGAGCAGTTGAATAATCATCATTTACAACATCAACCCTCATTTTAGATTCCCACACGTTTCGCTAATCGGATAAGGAATATCAACATCCAATCTAACAGCTGTTAACTGCCTTCCCCAAACGCAACCCGTATCTATAGCCGTAACATTTTCATTATTATAATAACCAAGGCTAGACCAGTGGCCAAAAACGACACGCACAGGTAATTCTTTTCTTTGAGGATACATAAACCAAGGCACCTGTTTACTGGATGAGAGCTTTTTAATTTTAGGAACACCCTTAAGTTTAAAATTTAAAGAACCATCTTTAGAATTACAGTAACGCATCCGCATAAAAGCATTCAAAATATAACGATGTCGTTGATATGACTCTAAATCATTCGACCAGAGTTTAGGTTTATCACCATAAACATTTTTTAACCATTCTGCAGTATCAGATCCCCTCAAAGAAATTTCTATTTCATTTGCATATTTTTGAGCTTCCTCCAGACCCCACTGCGGTGAAATGCCCGCATGAGCCATACAAAACCCAATAGATTTATCAACATGTAACACGGGGCGAAAACGTAACCATTCAATTAACTCGTCGCTATGCTTTGACCTAAGCAATTTTTTCAATGAAGGATGTATATTAATAGTGCCATAGCTCATAGAAATTAGACTAACATCATGATTACCAAGAACAGTAACCGCAGAATCACCCAAGCCTTTAACAAACCGTAGTGTTTTTAAAGATTTTTTGCCACGACTAACCAGATCTCCCACAAACCAGAGCTGATCATCACTTTCTGAAAATTCGAGTTTATCTAACAAGCGCTGCAATGAATCATAGCAACCTTGGATATCCCCAATCGCATATATAGCCATACGAACTATTTTACCTTTATTTCAAGTAGAAAACAGTATAAAGGATAATTTCCAATTCAATTATAATTTGGTGTATTCTAGACTATCTTTTTACTCAAATCTGAATATTAAAATGAAACTCATAACCGCAATAATTAAGCCCTTTAAGTTAGACGATGTCCGAGATGCACTCTCTGAGATTGGTATTCACGGCCTCACTGTCACAGAAGTTAAAGGATTTGGACGACAAAAAGGCCACACCGAACTCTATCGTGGCGCAGAGTATGTTGTTGATTTTCTTCCTAAAGTAAAAATTGAAACAGCCGTTGCCAGTGATGTATTAGAAACTGCAATCGAAGCAATCATAAAAGCAGCAAATACTGGGAAAATTGGTGACGGTAAGATTTTCGTCTCAAATATAGAACAAACTATCCGTATCCGAACCGGTGAAACAGGTCAAGAGGCCTTATAAAACATGAACTTGATTTTAAAGTCCTTCCTACTAGTCACTATACTATTTCTCCCTTTCATAACACAAGCCGATGAGTTAAATGCAGCAAACACTGCTTGGATCATGACAGCAACTGCATTGGTGTTATTCATGACATTACCTGGTCTTGCTCTGTTTTATGGTGGACTTGTTAAGAAAAGAAATGTTCTATCTATTCTTATCCAATGTTTTGCTATTGCCGGTATCGCCAGTATCGTGTGGTTAGTCATTGGCTACAGTATTGCCTTTGATGAAGGTAATCCTTATTTTGGTGGCTTAGGAAAAGTCATGTTTAACGGCATCGGTGAGGACACACTAAAAGACGGCATTCCTGAATCTTTATTCGCAATGTTTCAAATGACCTTTGCCATTATCACACCCGCTTTGATCATTGGTGGCTTTGCAGAACGTACTAAATTTTCTGCTGTTTTGATTTTCTCAACGCTTTGGATCATTCTGGTTTATGCGCCAATCACTCACTGGGTTTGGGGCGGAGGCTGGCTACAAGAAATGGGTTTATTAGACTTTGCTGGTGGAACAGTGGTTCATATTACCGCTGGAGTCGCAGCCCTAGTAGCTGCAATTGTCATTGGTCCAAGAAAAAGAATTGGCACACCACACAATATGACGATGACTGTAACAGGTGCTGGCATGCTCTGGGTCGGCTGGTTTGGTTTTAATGGTGGCTCAGCACTTGCAGCAAATGGTGA
>CAZWEA010000133.1:0-7722 GCA_964632635.1 uncultured Cocleimonas sp.
TTGCTAGTTCTTGCTTTGCTAGTTCTTGTTTTGCTAGTTCCTGCTTTGCTAGTTCTTGCTTTGCTAGTTCTTGTTTTGCTAGTTCTTGTTTTGCTAATTTTTCTGTTACCAATTTTTGACTGATACCTGTTGATTCATCTTGAATAGATTCTGCAGGACTATTCGAATCGATATCTGAAAAAGAACTTACTGAATTTGGAATTAAATTATAAATAATTAAGGCTAAGATACTAAAGTAGACAAAATATCTAAAACGAGGTTTATTTTGAAGGCTACTAACAAACCCTCTAAAGAAAAGACTAGATTTATTTTTATGAAAAATATCATGTGCGTTCTTCTGGCGGTTATTACTTGCACCTGAATAGGATTCTTCAAATTGGACTGTATTTTTAATCTTCAAATCATCAAGCTGCAAATCTAAGTCAAGCTCATCAGACGAAGATTTCACGCCATCAATATCAACTAAATCAAGCTCTAGATCCATCGACTCTAAATCTTGTAAATTCGCGGATTCACTACCATTTGATAAGGTATCATTTTCTACAGATTTTTTATGATCGGTCATTGTTTCAGAGGTTATCTCAAGTATATAAAATTGAAATTTAAAATGACAAGCTATTTAGTCAGTATCCAGTGAGAACTTATTCAGGGGAATGATTTCTAGCTGCTTACTGATTAACTAAAGACTAACACTTTTATTAAAAGTTGGCATCACATTGTAAAGAATTTAACCAACAGTGGAAAAACACCCTATCTCAGCTAAAACACTGGTCGCATAAGCTCCCGCTGGCAATGAAAACGTAAGTTCTAATATATTCGATTGCTGTAATTGGAATCCAATATCATTTACTGATAAACGTAGTGCTCTTCGCTCTTGCTTTAAACCTTGTCTCTCTAAACCATCACAAAGCACTGAAAACTGTTTCCCTTGTTCATTTTCTAACTCAGCAATCTTCCCTTGAGTTGCCAGTCGTCCCCTACCCCATAAAGCACCTGTTGGGTGAATATCTTGCTGTAAAACCCGCTGTTCTATTATCTCATCAGCCGTTTCATTGAAGCATGATTTAGTCCCATTAAGCATAAACACATCTCCTTCAATAGCTTGGTTCCAACTTCTCTCTTTAATTCGTTCAGATAAAATATGATTGAAAATCCATGAACGCGCTGCTGATAAATAAATACTGCGTTTATTACGATCCTTAATCCGATAACCTTCGGCAAACCATTGCTCAGCTTTAGAAATATTTGATGCCTTATAGCCAAAACGCTGTTCACCAAAGTAATTTGGAACACCTTCAGATTTAATACGCTCTATTGTGTCATTCAATTCAGTTTGCTCACCTTGAAAATCTCTAATCGTCAGTTTAAATTGATTACCAACTAAAGCACCTCGACGTAGTTTTCTATCATGTCGTTTTTCTGCCAAAACTTGAACATTATCCGAAACTTCCTTTTGCCAGTCCGGTGCATCACGCCCTGGCATTTGCACACTAAACCACTGTGTAGTGACAGCATGTCTATCCTTCATCCCCGCGTAGCTAACATCCCGCCTAGGAACGTTTGCAATCTTTGCTAATTCTCTAGCCACCCAGTCCGTATTTTCACCTGTTTTTTTAATATGAAGCCAAACATGCTCACCAACTCCTGAGGCTTTAAACTGTTGAATTTCATCCACTTGAAAGTCTTCAGGCTGAGTTCGAATCAAGCCACTAAGCTGACTATTCGCATTTACTTTTAGAAATTGATCCATGGGACTTATTCAATATGATTACTGTCATCAAATCATATGGCACCCCCCCCTTTTTTACTATTTTTAATTCACTTTCGTGTCAGCACATCAGAAATTAAATTCCATACATGATCACCCGCTAATCCTTCAACCGTACTGCGCATCCCTCTCCACCCCTGCAAGCCACCGCTGTGAACCATTGTTATAGACATACCAGCGTCGAATTTTTTTGCTTTGATCTGTTGCATCAAACGCATGCACATTTTCCCTGTATAAATTGGGTCAAGCAAAACACCTGTTTCTTCAAACCAAGTCAGAATAAAATCTAATAAGTCCTTATCCAACTTTGCATAGCCACCAAAATCAGCTGCTTCAATGTCATAATTATTATTACCACACCCTTCTAATGCTAAAAACTGCTCTACCCTCGCAGCTAAACTTTGGTCCCTTAATACAGCGTAAGCGATCACTTTTTGATTAACTGCAGCACCACTAATCAGCCCTGCCAAAGTAGCACCTGTACCTGAAGCAACGGTTAGTATATTACTCTGCTGAATCAAATTAATTTCTTTGCTCAACTCAGCACACCCCGCAAGTGCCATTTGACTACTCCCACCTTCAGGAATAATTAAGCTATCAGGGTATCGCTTTTGTAATTCCTCTAGATAAGAAGCATCTTTGCGCTGTTTATAGACTTTCCTATTAACAAATTCTAACTGCATACCCGCATTTTTAGCATCCGTTAAGGTCGGGTTGTTAGCATATTCCTTTTCACCACGGATAATACCCACGCTACGTAAACCATACTGCTCAGCAATTAAAGCCAAAGCATGAATATGATTAGAAAATGCGCCACCAAAACTCAACAATTGATTAATATTATTATTTTTAGCAAATTCTAAAATAGGCTTCAGTTTATAAATTTTATTGCCACTTGCAAGAGGATGTACTTTATCCGCTCGCGCCATAAACAAGCGGACACCTGCATCGACTGCAATAGGATGATAAATTGGAATTACTTGCAAAGGCTTTATGTTTAACATTTTAGGAATACTATCGAAACCATTATAAAAATCAATTCATCAAAATATTTATCTGGGGCTCTCTACTTAGTTTGAATTTCATACAAAATAATCAATTAATTATTAGCACAAAGTACTACACTCCATTGTGCATTTATATACGATTACATCTATGTCCAAATCTTCTCAAACTCAAAAACTAAAAGTCATGCTCGCAGGACTTTTCAGCCTAATACTCACCATGGGTGTAGCCCGCTTCTCCTATACGCCGTTACTCCCTGTTATGTTAGATGAGACTTTTTTAAATGATGCCTCTGGCGGTTGGCTGGCTACAATTAACTATCTAGGCTATATGTGTGGTGCGATAGTTGCGGCCTCAATCAGTGATTTAAAACTTAAGGACAAACTTTACCGAACTGGCTTAATAGTTGCCATATTGTCTACAGTAGGAATGGGCTTGGCCGAGAATTATATTCTATGGTCAATTATGCGCTTTATTGCTGGTTTAAGCAGTGCTGCAGGTTTATTGATTGGATCAGGGTTGATTTTAAACTGGATGCTGCGTCACGGTCACCAGCCAGAACTAGGCTTGCACTTTAGTGGCTTAGGAATGGGTATTGCTTTAAGTGCTGCGTTTGCAATCTTTATGACGGGTGATTATAACTGGGCTCAGCAGTGGTATGTCTTTACAATTGCAGGTGCTTTACTCGCGATTCCTGCATGGTTGTGGCTACCTAAGCCAAATGCTAATGGCGCTTTACAATCAGCAAAGACTCTAGTGGACAAACCACCTAATAGAAACTGGATGTTAATTCTTTATGCCGCTTATTTTTGCGCAGGTTTTGGCTATGTTATTAGCGCTACATTTTTAGTAACCATTGTAGATCAGCAAGAGACTCTACAAGGAAATGGTAATTTAGTTTGGCTAGTAACAGGCATTGCCGCCTCCCCAGCCTGTATTGTTTGGGATAGGGTCGCCCGTAAAATAGGTGAATTACATGCCCTAATGATTGCCTTTGGGCTGAATATCATTGGCATTCTAATTCCAGCTATTCCAGGCTTTGGCGAAAGCCTTACAGGTGTTCTTATTAGCGGGCTATTTTTTGGTGCAACCTTTATTGGCATCGTCAGTTTAATGCTAACAATGGTAGGAAAATTCTACCCGACAAAACCTGCGAAACCAATGGGGAAGCTTACCCTAAGCTATGGTGCTGCACAGATTTTAGCTCCAGCACTTTCGGGAACCATCGCTGAATCTACGGGTAACTATAATATGCCATTGATTCTTGCTTCTATGATAATGAGCTTTGGGATTGTGTTATTGGTGGTTTTAAAATTTAGACAGAAGTATTAAAAATATATCTCTAAAAGTGCTTATGGCACCCCCCCCTTTTTTACACAATTGTCCTATTTACTACTTCTTAGCCTCTATAACTCTTATAGTTTTTTCAGTGGCTTGTAGTATCTTCTGCTCTCCTTTTCTAGCACGTAAAATATACCCACCTAAGGCTCCACCTGCTGTGCTCATGGTCAATAATCCCAAAGTTAACAGTTCAGTTAAAAGCATCAACGCCCCTGCCCCTATGGCTCCCGCAAATGCCATTCCAACTTTAAAGTTCGCTTTGCTGTGAGTGATTTTGGCTTCTCGTGCGATTTGTTGTTGGGTCTTTTTCATCATTCGCGTTTTAGCGCGTTCTGCATTTAATTGAATTTTTTCGCGTTCGCGAGCATGTTTTGCTTTAACTTCTGACATCGCATCTTTGCTTTTATGTTTTGCCATTGAGGCAAACCAAAATGCAGTGAATACACTGACAACAATAAGGGGAATAATCAAGCGCAGCCAAGCAACCCCTTGCAGGTCATCAGGGGCTAATATGACCAAGCCTACAGTAGCAGCTTGAACGATTAAGATGCCGAAAAAGAATTTAAGCATTAATGAATCCAAATTATATATAATAGCGTAATTATTTTGTTAATCGTACGGTAATTACATGCAAGCTACTGCAAAAAATATTGAAGCTTCAACAAAAGACATGAAATCTTTAGATAATAATAAGCAACAAAATGTTGATGCCAGTGAAATCAAAAAGTTTGAAGATGTTGCACATCGCTGGTGGGACATGGAGAGTGAGTTTAAAGCACTACATGATATCAACCCATTACGCCTTGACTATATAGATTCAAACTCAGGTGGGCTGGATGGCAAGAAAGTCATAGATGTAGGCTGTGGCGGTGGCATTTTATCGGAAAGTATGGCACTTCGCGGAGCTAATACCTTAGGCATTGATATGGGAAAAGAGCCTTTATCTGTGGCTGAGTTACATGCTTTGGATAAGGGTGTTGATAATATTGAGTACAGGCAAATCACTGCTGAAGAAATTGCGAGTGAACAAAAAGAACAATTTGATGTCGTTACCTGCATGGAAATGTTAGAGCACGTACCTGACCCAAGCTCAATAATTAAATCATGTGCGGACTTAGTGAAACCTGGTGGTAGTGTCTTTTTTTCAACACTTAACCGTAATCCTAAATCCTATGCCTTAGCAATCGTTGGAGCTGAATATTTATTGAGAATGTTGCCCAGAGGCACCCATGATTTCAGTAAGTTTATTCGTCCATCAGAATTAGAAACATGGGCACGACAAGCAACGTTACACCTTGAAAACATTTCAGGTATGACGTATAACCCCATTTTTAAAAACTATACCTTAGGTAATGATGTATCTGTTAATTACTTAATGTATTTTACTAAACCTTAAATAAACAACTGAGTTAATTCATATTATGAACTTGCCGAGCATTAACCACTTGCCTATGCTGTCAAAAGCGATGCTAGTCCCAACAATTATTTTCACCTTATTTTTATCATCTTGCAGTAGCCCAATCAGCTATGACATTCGTTTTGATAATGTTGAATATGATGTCAACAATAGAAGAACCGTTATTTCTGCAATAGATTCTACTGATTCATTTAAAATCAAAGAACTTAGAGGAGCTATTATGGCGTTGGGGCCAGATATCGATATAAATGAAGCTAATTTTGTTGCACGTGAGGCTGTTCTTTTCCCTATGGTACTTGCCAATCAGTACCGTCTAGTATCTCCTCCAAATACACAAAACGTATTAGTTAATACGGGCAAAAGAGAAAGAGGACTTTGTCATCATTGGGCAAAGGATATGACAGATCATATGGTAATGGGAAGAGAATATCGAACCCTAACGTTACAACGTGCTGTAGCTAATCAAGGAAAAAACTTCGAACATAATGTCTTAACAGTTGCGGCTAAAGGCAAAGGCATAGAGGATGCATATATCCTTGATGCATGGCGACATTCTGCAAAACTATACTGGTTAAAAACAACTGAAGACCCAGACTATGACTGGAAAAAGTATTACCCAAGAATTAGAAAAGTAAGTCCCATTACAACCGTCACTAAACAGATACCGTAGGACAATACAATGAAAAGCCTTTCTAAGCATTTTTTAAAAGTTACGCGTCTAGGTTTTGTACTTTGTACTCTACTCGTTTTGAATGCTTGTACGGCGATTCATTATGATAATGTCGGCTTAGATAAAAAAGGCCATACTGTTATCTCTGCGATTGATATGGGGGATAATCAAAAAATTGAAAACCTCTATCAAGCCATCATGTCATTAGGTCCAAATATTATGGAGAGTGAAGCACGTTTTGTTGCGCGCGAAGCCGTTCTTTACCCCAAAATATTGGCCAATCGCTATCAACTAATGAGCCCTCCCCTTTATCAAAATGTATTAGTAAATTATGGAAAGCGACCACGTGGACTTTGCTATCAGTGGACTCACGACATGGGCAAACAAATCAACAAGCCTATGCATTCCTTACAATTTTTTCACGGTGTTGCATTTCGCCGCAACTATTGGAAAGAACACAGTACCCTAGTCGTAACGGCTAAAGGAAAAGGGGTTCCTGATGGGATCATCTTAGACCCGTGGAGGAACTCAGGTAATCTATTTTGGAGTCGTGTAAAAGACGATAAAAAATATCCGTGGGTAGAATTTACCAATTAGAGAAAGTCAATTTACAAAGTAGTAAAAATGAAAATATCTAAAGGCTCGCCAGAATTTTTACTCCTGTTAATCGCAGCAGGCTCATCAATGGGCTTTGCAATATGGTTAAATTTACTCAACAACTTCGCCATCGATCGCGCTGCATTTACCGGTAAAGAAATCGGTATTTTACAAAGCTTACGTGAAATCCCTGGCTTTCTAGCCTTTACCATTATTTATGTGTTGATGTTCATTCGCGAACAACGCATGGCCTACCTTTCTTTATTTATCCTTGGCGTAGGTACACTTCTAACAGGATTCTTCCCTTCTGCAATAGGCTTTTACTTAACTACGATTATCATGTCGATTGGTTTTCATTATTTGGAAACCGTACAAAACTCACTCTCACTACAATGGCTGGATAAAAAAGATGCCCCTGCTTTCTTAGGAAAAATGATAGCAGCAAAATCTGCAGCTGCTATTTTTGCATTCTCATTGGTATGGTTTCTATTTGAATGGCTGAAATTTGATTATCAATGGATTTATTTTATCGGCGGCAGTATCTCAATAATCATTGCAATCTATAGCTGGTTAAACTTTGAAAACTTCCCGGAAAAAGTCTATCAAAGTAAAAATCTCATCTTGAAAAAACGCTATTGGTTATTCTACGCCTTACAATTTATGGGCGGAGCACGCCGACAAATCTTCGTCGTATTTGCAGGGTTTTTAATGGTAGAAAAATTCGGCTTTAGTGTTGGGGAAATATCAATACTTTTTCTAATTAATGCCACAATCAATGTTTTTCTAGCACCAAAAATCGGCAGATTAGTTGGATTAATTGGCGAACGACGTACCCTAATTTTTGAATACATAGGTCTAATCGGTATTTTCATTGGCTATGCACTGGTAGAAAATTCAAACATCGCCATAGTCCTGTATGTACTA
>CAZWEA010000134.1:0-7645 GCA_964632635.1 uncultured Cocleimonas sp.
AAAAACTTCATTTCAGTGATTCCTTTTTCCAGCAAATTCATTACTTCGCTGGGGGTTACGATACCGGGAAGAATGGGAATGCCTGATTTTAAAGCTGCATCTATTAAACTATCGGTAACGCCTGGGCTAACGATAAATTCTGAACCTGCTTCAATTGTTTTTTCTAAGGTTTCTATATTGATGACAGTACCTGCTCCAACAATAGCGTTAGGAACTTCTGCTTTAATTTTCTTGATAGCATCCAAAGCAACAGGTGTTCGTAGAGTGATTTCTAAAACTTTAAGACCTCCCTCTACCAATGCAGTCGCCAAGGGTACTGCGTGTTCCAGCTTATTAATCACCATCACGGGAATGACGGGGGAGGTGTTCATGATGTCTTTAATTGAGGTCATTTCTAAAGTCTCTTCTAATAATCGTTATCGTTGTTTATATAAAAGTTGAAGCTTGGTAGGAGGGGCTTTAGCTGCGATTTAAAATCTAATCGCGGCTAAAAGCCCCTCCTACAATTAATCAACTGGAAATAAGTTGGATGCACCTGTTTCTGCAGTAGATGCACCTAAGCGGAAGCCCCCAAACATTTCTCTTCCCATGCCATAATGGTGATTGTTCGCACGATTGGGGATAGGCTCTCGCGCATCAAATTCCTCTTTATCAACTAATGCGTTTACATCGCCAGTTTGTAGATTTAAAGAAATAATATCGCCATCTAACACTTTTGCAAGTGCTCCACCCATTTCGCACTCTGGACATAAATGGATAGCAGAAGGAACTTTACCTGATGCACCTGACATACGTCCATCTGTGACTAAGGCAACTTTAAATCCTTTATCTTGTAATACGCCTAATGGGGGTGTTAGTTTATGTAATTCAGGCATACCATTGGCTCTTGGTCCTTGAAAACGGATGACTGCAATAAAGTCTTTTTCTAGTTCACCACGCTGAAAGGCAACAAGAAAATCTTCCTGATCATCAAAAACAACAGCAGGTGCTTCAACAATTTGATGTTTTTTGGCTACGGCTGAGAGCTTAGACACACCGCGCCCCAAGTTGCCACGCATAACATGCAGACCGCCTTCCTTAGAGAATGGCGTGTCTACGGTACTTAACACTTCTTTATCTAATGAAGTTTCAGGGCACGCTTCCCACGTTAAGGTGTCATTCTTTAGCTTGGGTTCTTGAGTATAATTATTCATCCCTTTGCTATCTGCAACAGTCAAAATATCTTCATGTAACAAACCATGTTTTAACAATTCGGCGATAAGAACGCCCATGCCTCCAGCAGCATGAAAGTGATTGACATCGGCAGGGCCATTAGGGTAAATTTTAGTTAATTGAGGAATGGCTTTGGAAAGATTATCAAAATCGTTCCAATTTAAGGTAATGCCAGATGCTCGGGCAATAGCAACTAAGTGCATCGTGTGGTTTGTGGAGCCACCGGTTGCTAGAAGACCTATCACAGCATTGACAATGGCTTTTTCATCAATTGCATGGGCAACCGGACGATAATCATCTCCTAAGGCAGTAAACTTTAGAACTTGTCTTGCTGCTTGGCGTGTCAGCTCATCACGTAAAGGTGTGTATGGATTGACAAAAGAACTGCCTGGTAAATGCAGTCCCATAATTTCCATCATCATTTGGTTGCTGTTAGCCGTTCCATAAAAGGTACAGGTACCCGCTGAATGATAGGATGCTGATTCAGATTCTAATAGTTCTTTTCGCCCAATTTTTCCAACGGCATAGGCCTGACGAGCACGTGCTTTTTCTTTGTTAGTAATGCCGCTAGGCATTGGGCCTGCCGGGATGAAAATAGCAGGTAAATGACCAAAACTTAATGCGCCAATGAGTAAGCCTGGGACAATCTTGTCACAGACTCCTAGATATAATGCACCATCAAACATATTGTGGCTCATACCGATTGCAGTACTCATGGCGATTAAATCACGGCTGAATAAGGACATTTCCATGCCGGCTTGTCCTTGTGTTATGCCATCACACATGGCTGGAACACCACCGGCAAATTGAGCAACCCCACCGGCTTCCCTGATTGCAGCTTTTATTAAGTCAGGTGCTTCCCTGTAGGGTTCATGCGCTGAAAGCATGTCATTGTAGGAAGAAATGATGGCGATATTAGCTTTTTTCTCACCCGTTAAATCACTTTTTTCAGCAGTGCTACACGCTGCAAATCCGTGCGCTAAGTTGCCACAGGCAAGTTTGGATCGATTGGGGCCTTCTTTGGCAAGACCATCGATATATTCTAAATAGGCTGATCGAGAGTCTTGACTGCGATCTACAATGTCTTGTGTAACTTTTTCAACAACTGGATGCATAAAATTTCCTTAATTTTGTTTGTTTTTGCAGAAGTTATTCTTCCCACGCTCGCCCATCTCGAGCTAGTAAGGCGACAGATGAAACCGGTCCCCAGCTACCCGCTGGATAGGGTTTTGGTGTTTCATTTTGATGCGCCCACGCATTTTGAATTGAATCGACCCAAGTCCATGCCTGTTCAATTTCTTCTCGACTTAAAAACAAGGTGGGATTACCGCGCATGGCTTCTAAAATGAGTCGCTCATAACCCCCAAAGACTTTTTTGTCTTTAAAGGTTTCAGAAAAACTCAAATCTAACTTGGTTCTTTGCAATTTGATACTGCCATCTATACCAAGAACCTTGTTAAGCATTTGTATATCAACCCCTTCTTTGGGTTGTAAATGTATCACCAATTTATTTGCTGGCAGGTCTTGAAAACTATCCTTAAAGATATTATGCGGTAATTGTTTAAAATTGATCACTATTTCTGTGCGCTTATTATGCATGCGTTTTCCTGTCCGTAGATAAAAAGGAACGTCTGCCCATCGCCAGTTATCAATATCGACGCGAAGAGCAACAAAACTTTCTGTTGTACTTTCAGTGTTAGCATCTTCTTCTTCCAGATAACCTGGAACTTCTTGTCCCCTTACAAAGCCGGATTTATATTGTCCTCTTACTGTTTTTTCAGATGCATTACTAGCAGTAATAGGTCGCAATGCTTCAAGAATTTTTATTTTTTCACGACGTATACTTTTTGCTTCAAGATTAACGGGGGGTTCCATCGCAATAAAAGTCAAAATTTGTAATAGATGGTTTTGTAACATATCGCGTAATTGACCGGTTTGGTCAAAATATTCCCAGCGACCTTCAATACCGACTTCCTCAGCAACCGTAATTTGAATGGAATCGATAGTGTTATGATCCCAGTTGCTCGTAAAAATGGAATTGGCAAACCGTAACGCAAGTAGATTCAGGACAGTTTCTTTCCCAAGGTAATGGTCAATACGAAAGATTTGGTCTTCATTAAAAACGGCTGCAAAAGCATCATTAATTTCTTGTGAAGATTGCAGGTCATGTCCGAGAGGTTTTTCCATCACGACTCTGGAAGTGTTAGTCAAAATACCAGATTGATTGAGTCCCTGGCAAATATGTTTAAACAGGAAAGGGGCGACAGAAAAATAATTAACCAATATTTTTTTTTCTGAGTCAACGACCGTACCCAATTTTTTATATTGCTCCATTTGAGTCAGGTCAATCTGTAAATAGTTTAATCGTGCTGAAAATTTGTCCCAAACAGCTTTGTCTACCTCTTCATTCAAATATTTTTTTAAGCTGTTTTGTGCAACTTTAACAAATTTTGAATTATCTTTTGCATGAAGATCTACTCCAATAATGCAAGTATCGTTTTCAAGTAATCCAGCTTTATCAAGGCGATATAAGGAAATAATTAATTTTCGTGTTGATAAATCCCCCAGTGCACCATAAATGACTAAATCACAGGGTTTATATATTTCTTGTTTTTGCATGAATGATTAAGTATTGATTAATTAGAGAAAAATACTGAATTATAGAAATATTGTACTCCAGGACAATATACAAGCAAAAAAATATTTAGTACCTTAGTCCCATATGTTGACCTGAATCGTATGTCAGCATTAGTTGTTCCTTGCATTTAGCGTAGGGACTTAAAGTATTTTATTTGGATGCAAAATTATGATTATAAAAAAAATTGCGTGTGTTGGAGGGATTGCTGCATTAACTCTGGTTTCAGGAGCGAGTATTGCGGCAACTGTAAATGTTGGATTTAATCCAGCAGGTACGCCAGTAGCACCAGGGACTGTGGTTTCTGTTGGAGGTAGCGCTGGCGCTAATGGTTTTATTGGTGGGAATGCATGGGATGTGGCATTGGTTCTTGATTCATCTGGAAGTATGTCTGGTGATCGGGAGGTGTTACAACAACAAGCGGCAAATGCTTTAGTTACGTCTTTACCTTCATCAACATCGGTGAGTGTAGTTGAATATGATACCAATGCTAACATTGTCGTAGGTTTAACCCCTATATCAACAGGTTTAACTGCAATCACTAGTGCGATAAATGCCACGGATTCTAGTGGTGGGACTGATATTAGGGATGGAATCGAAGCCGCTGATAATGAGCTTACAGTAGCAAATAATGGTTTTCCTGGTAACCCTGATCCAGGTAGATCGCAAGTGATGGTGGTATTATCTGATGGAGGTTCAAACTCTGGACTAGCTCATAATGCAGCACAAGAAGCTATTGCTGGGGGTGTTAGTCAAGTCCATTCAGTAGGGGTAAGTTCATCACACGATGCAAACACTATGCAAAACATTGTTTCAGGCGCTGATGGTATATACAACAATGATGATGATATTGGTGTATATACCGATGGATCTGATTTAAGCAGTATAGTTGCCCTGTTTTCTGGAAGTGGAACTTTAGTAGGGTTGGATAGAATTGAGATAACGTTACCTGATGGCTCAGTACTAAGAAGTACGAATGGTGATTTTTCAGTTGGCGCTCTAGGCAATTTTGCGTTTGATTTTCAATTAGTAGAGGGCGCAAATCCTTTTACAGCGTTGGCTTTTGCAACTGATGGGAGTTCAGCGACAGCGACTATTGTTTATAATACTGTTGCTTCTGCACCTATAACTCCCACAAACCCTGCAGCCCCATCAATTCCGTCGGTTCCTTCTGCTCCTTCGGCACCTACACCTTCTGTACCACCAAGTGCTGTACCTTTACCAGGTGCTGTTTGGTTGTTTGGATCAGCTCTATTAGGATTAGTGGGTTTCAAACGTAGAAAGTAGTTTGATAGTTAAGTAGTGCTAATGATTTTTTTATCTAGTATTGCTTACTTTACATGAACACTAAATAGCACTAGGTGTATGGATTTATTAATTAATATTCATCATACGCCTAGTGCTCCGTTAACATTGGTTTGATGATGTTTCAGCCGATAAATGGTCGTCTCGGTAACTGTTCTTGTGTTACTCTGTCTACAGGCTTTCAGCCTTAGTGCGTTGTTGCACTTCTTGCTTGAATTTCTCAACTTACATCTACCGATCAAGCCAAAATTGTCGGAGTACTAGTGTTGTTATGAAGCTGCTTGATTAAATCTATTTTCTGTATTCCTAATAATTTAATTCCTGTTTGAATAAAAAGGTGCTTTGGAGAATAATAAAGTGTACGCTCATAATCTATACAAGTTATTTATCATAATACTTTTAATTTCGACGGCTGGTTGTGCTGTAATGCGGACTAAGTTATCTGAATCAAAGATAGGCAATAGCACATTAGTCGCTTATGACTGGTCAGCTGACAAGGTACAAAAAGGTTTTGTTTACACCCAAGAAAAAACGCAAGATTTGATAAATAAAACAGATCAAGAGTGGCTTGAAGGTATAATTGATTCCGTTGGTGTCAAGGTTACAGAACCAACAGACCAAAGCGATATTGTATCTGCTAAAATTGCAGGCCAATTAATCTGGCCTGTAAAATCTGGAAAAGGAATAGGCTTAACGTCTCTTTATGGAGAACGCTGGGGAAGACCTCATCGAGGTATCGACCTAGGTGCTCCAACAGGAACACCAGTATATGCTATCGCATCGGGAAAAGTTCTTTTTGCTACTGACGGAAATAATGGTTTTGGTAATTTGATAATTATTCAGCACAAAGGAACAACATCATCCTACTATGCTCATAACAGCAAATTAAAAGTAAAAAAAGGGACTAAAGTACGACAAGGTCAATTGATTTCACTCATTGGGTCGACGGGTCGTTCGACTGGTCCTCATTTACATTTTGAAATTCGTCATGGACGCAAAGCTGTAGATCCGTGCGGTAGACTTCCTAATCACCAAGCTTTTGAATGTTAGGTGAAATTACCCGAACGTGTTCACGAAAGTCTGATCAAAAAATATTATATGCTCTTTTATGATGTACCACAGATTCAAGAGGTTAGCCTACAGCCTAGACATATTCCTCTTATAAAGTAAGTATCCTCAATGAGACGAAAAAATTAAAAGCAGAAGTTAAAGCGGAAAATGAAAGGTGTCGAATTGTAGGGCTATCAAATAGCTGAAATAGTACAATAAAAGAACAGTAGTGCTGTTGAGAGTTAATTCTCGTTTAAAAGATGAGTTTGGTGGATAAGCGATTCAGGTTAAGGGACATGCAAAAGTAATATGTCACTTATTATTTGGGATTTTGGTACTTACCGCAGTAATTAAATAACGGTCATTTTATAGCATCCATCATAATGAATAACCATTTCAAAGCAATTACCCTCAAAGTAACGGATGCTAAAGAACTCGTTAAAATAGAAAACATTCAAAGTCTTTGGAGCGGTTATGGCGAGATTGTGCGGTATGGTTTAGAAGAGAGTGAATTTAAAAGTGTTGTTATTAAACATATTAGCTTACCCGATCAAACTCAACATCCACGAGGTTGGAATACGGATTTATCTCATCAACGAAAAATAAAGTCTTACCATGTGGAAATGGCTTGGTATCAGCAGTGGAGCCATTTATGCTCTGCTATGTGCCGAGTTCCACGTTGTTTGGTAGTTGAATCTCAGCAAGATGAAATGTTTATCTTGCTGGAAGATTTGGATAGTGTGGGTTTTCCTGTCCGTCTGACTAAGGTATCTGCGCGTGAAATCAAAGCCTGTTTATCTTGGTTGGCAAATTTTCATGCGATCTTTATGCATCGGCAGCCAGATCATTTATGGGAAGTGGGTACATACTGGCATTTAGAGACTCGCCCAGATGAATTACAAGCTTTGCAAGATGAACCACTCAAAAAATCAGCGCCAGTAATTGATCAAAAGTTACGAGACAGCCCTTTTCAAACCTTTGTGCATGGTGATGCAAAATTAGCTAATTTTTGCTTTTCTAATGATGGAAAAAGTGTCGCTGCTGTCGATTTTCAATATGTTGGAGGTGGATGTGGAATGAAAGATGTTGCCTATTTTATTGGAAGTTGTTTGGATGAAAAACAGTGTCAGCAACAAGAAACAGCGTTATTGGATTATTATTTTGATGCGTTAAAAAAAGCCATCAGTGTTAATCATAAAAGGATTGATCTAAACGAGGTGGAGCAAGATTGGCGATCTTTATACCCTGTTGCCTGGGCTGATTTTCATCGTTTTATCAAAGGCTGGAGTCCAGAACATTGGAAAATTAATAGTTATAGCGAACAATAGCCCGAAAGGTTGTTTTGCAATTAGGTGGTTTGACGAAATAAATTTACCAATATTACGCTGGGTTTTTTGTTTGTCTTCAAGGCGTAGAAACAAGCGCATGGCTGGCTACGCAACT
>CAZWEA010000135.1:0-7398 GCA_964632635.1 uncultured Cocleimonas sp.
AGTTTGCTTACAAAAAGCTTCAAAATCTTTAACTGAACCAGGGTCAGTTGCGATAATCTTAAGTGTTTGACCTTCTTCAAGACCATTAATAGCCTTCTTAGCACGTAAAATTGGAAGCGGGCAGTTTAGTCCGCGTGCGTCTAGTTCTTCATTGAAATCGCTCATTGATTTCTGTCTCCTGTTACATTAGTAAAATCTGATATTCGCGTCGTACTCTATCATTAAATCACAACGTTCGCATCAACTTTATAGTAATATAGGGTGTACTAATTCAATTTCAAGATTAAACAACATTTGATTTATATGCAGATACAATTTACAAAAATGCATGGTTTAGGGAATGACTTTGTGGTGATTGATGCCATTAATCAATCCATTTCTCTAAGCACTGAACAGATAAAAGCCATATCAGACCGTCATTTTGGTATTGGTTGCGACCAGCTATTGCTTGTTGAAAAGTCAGATGTCGAAGATGCTGATTTTCGTTATCGAATATATAATGGAGAGGGAAGTGAAGTAGAGCAATGCGGCAATGGCGCGCGATGTTTTGCTATCTTTGTACGTGACCAAGGACTAACGGATAAAACAGAAATCCCGGTTGTTACCAATACCGGTAAAATTATTTTGAAAGTTGAATCTGAGGGTGTGGTCAGGGTTGATATGGGTGCGCCAATATTAAATCCACAGGATATTCCTTTTGTCAGTAATACTCAGGCAAACACTTACACACTTGTTTTAAATGATAGTGGCAATGAAAAAGAAATTACCTTCAGTGCAGTTTCTATGGGAAACCCTCATGCTGTCATTTTAGTTGATGATGTGGATGTAGCTGAGGTTGAGAGTGTAGGAAAAGCCGTTCAAAACCATTCGCACTTTCCTAATTCGGTAAATGTTGGTTTTATGCAGATACTAGATCGAAGCACGGTTAAGTTACGTGTTTATGAAAGAGGTGTTGGTGAGACGCAGGCGTGTGGCTCTGGCGCTTGTGCGGCTGTCGTCGCAGGTATAAATAGAGATCTGCTTGATGCAACAGTAGAAACACAGTTGCTTGGTGGTAATTTATCAATTCACTGGGAAGGAAATCAAAACCCAGTTATGATGAGTGGGCCGACTGCCACTGTTTTTAAAGGTATTATTACGTTATAAGACAGACTTGGGTTAGGCTAATACAATATTCAAAGAAAAAGAATGATAAAGGGGAAAGAATGAGTTCTAAAGTTAGTAAGAAAAAAGGCACTGTAAAGGCAAGCAATGCTACAGATACATTTATGACAGATGCCTCTATGGACGAGTCTGTAATCGCAAAATATCTTTCGTCCAACCCAGACTTTTTTCAACGTCATTCCAGTCTTCTTGAAACCATACAGGTTCCTCATAATACTGGAACGACCTCATTAATTGAGCGACAGGTTGCTGTGTTACGTGAGAGAAGCCGCGATTTAGAAGAGCAACTCAATGGTTTAATCAGTGCTGCGAGAGGTAATGAACAAATCGTTACCAAACTTCAACGCTTTACCCTTGAGCTAATGCGCGCTGAAGGTGTTGATGACGTTATTGCCACCTGCCAAGAAATTTTACGCCAAGACTTTAATGCAGATTTTGTGACTTTAAAGCTTATCAGCAGCGATAAGGGGATACATTTTATATCACCAAAAGATGACGTTATTGATAGTTTCTCAAAACTATTTGAAACAAAAAAGCCTGTTTGTGGGCGTTTGAAAGATCAGCAGCAACAATATTTATTTGGCGAAGATGTAGAAGTAAATTCAACTGCGCTCATTCCACTTTTCGGCACTGATAAAATGGGGATTCTTGCATTAGGTAGCCGTGATGAGTCGCGATTCCACCCTGGCATGGGTACTGTCTTTATAAGCTACCTTGGTGAATTAATTTCAACCAGTATTGCTCACCACGGTAAAAATTAATCGTGTGAAATGTGACTGATTCCATCCTACAATTTGAACAATATTTACAATACGAAAAACAATATTCGCCTCATACATTAAGTGCCTATAAACGAGACCTTGCACAATTTAACCAGTGGTTAAAAGAAACAGACCCTGATTGTAAAGAGATACTCAAAGCGGATAACTTACACATTCGAAATTGGGTTGCCACATTGCACCGACAAGGCATGGGAGGTAAAACACTGCAACGAAAATTATCCTCTTTACGAAGCTTTTATCAATTCTCCATTCGTAGAAATCATCTAAAAAACAATCCCGCCGTTGATATAAGTGCTCCTAAAACAGGACGGAAACTACCAGATACACTAGATGCCGATACGCTGACTCAGTTACTTGAAATTCCAGGTGATAGTATTTTAGCGATAAGAGACCGCGCAATCATGGAATTATTTTATTCCTCTGGTTTGCGTTTATCGGAGTTGGTAAATCTTGATCTCGAAAGTATAGACCTGAGTGAAAATATTCTAAGTGCGTTAGGAAAAGGCAATAAAACCCGCATATTGCCTATTGGCAGGAAAGCATCCGAGGCGATTCAAAGTTGGATTAAAAAACGTAATGATTTAGCAAAACTGGAAGAAAATGCATTATTTGTAAGCAATAGAGGCACGCGTATCAGTACGCGCTCAGTACAACAACGTCTTAATTTTTGGCGTAAAAAACAAGGACTTGAGCAACATATACACCCGCATAAACTACGCCACTCATTTGCCAGTCATATTTTAGAATCTTCAGGTGATTTAAGAGCAGTTCAAGAATTACTTGGGCATGCGGATATTAGTACTACTCAGATTTATACCCATTTGGACTTCCAGCATCTTGCCAATGTTTATGATAAAGCCCATCCACGGGCGCGTAAGAAAAAGTAATCTAAGCCTGCAATTATTAAAAAAGGCGGGGGGTGCCATAACTTATATTTAGTATAAGAACTCCCTTGATGCGCCTTCTACATCTTTATTATCTTATATGGCACCCCCGCCTTATTTTGATAATTGAATAGACTCTGTTTCCCATAGTTTTTCGAGTTTGAAAAATCTCTAAAAACTCGCTTCATTCGCTTATTCCAACCCCGTTCTAATGGTGTTGATTGACCATTGCCAAATGGTTTGTTGACCCACTCAATGGTGTACCAGCAGAGAGGGCGCTCACTTAATATGACGCATAATTTGCTGGCTAAAAACCTTTAGTGCCTGACTTTGAGCGTTCACATAGTCGCTATATGAGTTGCCATGGGTTTTGCTATTTATAACAGCTCTTTTAACGAGTATTTCTTTATTATTTTTAAGTAACCACCAGCGCGCTATTAATTGAACATTCTTACCGAGTTCTCCATCAAAACGTTCAATGTTTATACGGACTTGATAGTGCGGCTTGAAGCTGAACTTCCAAGGGTATTGCTGAATACTTTCGGTTTTCAATAAAGAAGATAGATTGTCGGTAATCACTTGAATTAATTCTTCTTTGTGCGAGCCACCCCATTGATGAGTCTCAGTCATATTTATTTCAGATTGATTCTTGCGACTTACAATCTGAGGACGATTAATAAGTCGTGGTATTTCAAGCGGGCCTACACCAATGCGCAGTTTGTTGTTTGCAGTTGTACTCGGTGGCAGTGAATGAAGCGCGTAGAAACGAATACCATTAATATTCCCTTCGCTCTTGTTTGTAGAGCAGGCAGTGAGACTGAGAAGAGCAAAAAATATTGTAACTATAAAGATTCTTTTCATAGTGTATAGCAACCTTTATTTGCCAATAATGAGAGAGTTTGGTTTACGTTGAATGGTATCGGCTAGCACAGAAAAGGATTTTGCCGCTTCACTTAATTCATTGATTAATTGTTGTAAACGGTATTGAAGTGCAGAGTCTTCGCTGAGTGTTGCTTTTAAGCCTTTGTCTAAAGTAAAGCTTACTCTGTCAATATTCTTTAATGTTTTACTGATATCACCTTGAAGTTTATTACTTACGTTATTGAGAGTCTTCATGCTTTGGCTGGCATCTTTTTGCAGGCCTGTCGAGACATGGTTAATGCTCTTCATTGTTTTGCGCGTATCGGCAATCAACAGGCTAATATCTTTTGTTGTTTGTTGAGCAACTTCTAGTGTTTTAACAAGCTCACCAGAGAAACCTTCATCTTCAAGTTGTGCTGTTATTTTGCCAATACTCGTTGATGTATTGGATAAACCTTCGAGCGTTTTTTTAATGTCATCTGAGTTTATTAAGTTAGTGACACTAGCAATAGCTTTAGTTAGTTCTACTGATATTTCAGTTGCATCAAAATTAAGGAGTGATGTCTGGGCTAATGTTGTTGGGAAGATAGATGCGTTGTTGTGTGCAGTTGACAGTAGAGTAAATGTTTCTTTGTTGGATGTTCTAGATGAGACTGTAGTAGGAAAGTCTAAAGAGATGTATTGAGCACCAGTAATTAGACTATCAACAACCAACTGTGCTTTAAGCCCATCAGCAACTAAATTACGCAGTATTTGTTCTGCTTCCTCCTTGTTGCCTTTATCGGAAAATTTATCAATACGTAAAGATACTTTTACTAAAGTTTTTACCTTACTATTATTGACTGATTTCTCTAATATTATATCTTCGATTTTACCCACTTTAACACCTGCGTATTCTATCACCGAATCTTCAGTGAGACCGTGCAGAGAGTCATCAAAATACATCACATAAAATAGCTTATTGAGGCGCTGAGTATCATCATTAGCTAAGGTATACGAGTCATAAAGTTTAAAAGTTGTTTCACCGTTTAGCTCATAACCTAGTTCTTCAGTAGGTGTTTCAAAAGAGATTCCGCCAATTAAGAGAGAGGTTAAAGACTCCATTCGAGCAGAAACACCAGAGGCATTCAGATTTAACTCCAAGCCGCTTGCATTCCAAAATCGAGTATTGGTTTTAATTTTCAGATCATAGGGTTCATGGATATAGATAAATACATTGATGCTTCCATCTTGAGGGTTCAATTTGTAGCTAGTGACTTCACCAACATTTATCTTGTGATAGTAAACAGGCGAACCGATATCGAGTGAGCCGAGACTATCCGTATTTAATGAAATTCGGGTGCCTTTTTTATCTGTGGTAACAATCGGTGGGCTATCTAAGCCAATATAATTCTCTAATGGAGCACTTTCACTGCCAGGATCAATGCCGATGTGTACACCAGATAAAAGTGTATCTAAACCACTAATACCCTGAAAAGTAACGCGCGGTCTCTCAACCCAAAAGCGTGTGTTGTTACCTAAATTCTCAGCCATTTCTGGGTAAATCTCAACAGTGACTTTAACACGTTTTAAATCAGGTGTTAGGCTGAGCTTTTTTACCTTTCCAACTTGAACATCTTTAAAACGAATCGGTGTTTTCTTTGCTTCGATTCCAGAGGCTGCATCAAAAGTGATAGTAATAATGGTGCCGCGCTCACTATAGTATTTAAAAATAAGCCAGCCACCGATTAATGCAGCTGTAATGGGGATTATCCAAATCAGTGAAAAGCGAGATTTTGGCGTTACCTGAGCCGTTGGGTATGAGGCGCTATTCACGTTAGTCATTATTTTTTATCATATCAGTTTTGAGTGAGTCCCAAATTAATCTTGGGTCGAAAGTATGTGCGGCAAACATGGTTAATATAACAACAGCCGCAAAGGATAAAGCACCTGCATTTGGTACGACATTGGCGGTATTTCCAAATTGTACCAGTGTTACTAAAATACCAATAACAAAGACATCGACCATCGACCAGCGCCCAACAAATTCAGTAATACGATAAAGTACCGTTCTATCTTTTGGTTTCCAATTGATTTTCAAATGAATACTTAGCATTAAGCCCGTGAGTATAATTAATTTTAGAACAGGGATAAAGATACTCGCAATAAAAATAAGTAAAGCTAATGGCCACATCCCTCCATCCATTAAATGGATAACGCCACTCATTATGGTATCGGGCTCACCATCGCCCCACAATGTCACAGTCATAATGGGTAAGGTATTCGCTGGAATATATAAAATAATTGCAGCAATAAGTAATGCCCATGTCTTACTCAAGCTACTTGGAATACGTGAATGAATTTCAGAATGACAACACGGGCAACTTAAATCTATATCATTAATATCTTCAATTTCCTCTGGAAGCTTACTTAAGGTGTGACAAAAATGGCAGGAAATAAGCCCTTGTTGGCGTGCAGTAACTAAGTTTTTCATACTCTGAAACCTTTCTTTTCACGTAAAGAATTCCATACGTCATGTGGATTCAGTGAATAGCTCAAAAGTGTCAATGTTAGAATCAAAAAACAAAAAGCATACAGTGAAGGGCCAAAGATGACATCAGCTAGATCACCTAATTTCACCACAGAAACAAGCACCGCTAACATGAAAATCTCAAGCATCCCCCAAGCATCGGTACTTCGAAGAAAGCGAAATAATGGTGCGGTGTAATCATTGATACTATCGGTTTTTACTTGAATCAGTACATAGATTGTTCCCAATAAAGTGGTTATCGGGAAAATGATAGTGGTTAGTAAAAGCACCATACCGAGAAGTGGACGACCTGCATTAAACAATGAAACCGATGTTGAGAATAATGTTTCATCTTGAATGGAGCCAATAGCTTTTAAAGAAAGTAATGGAAACATATTAGCCAGAGCAAATAAGATAAGTCCTGTGATGGCAAAAGCGAGGCTGCGATTGATTGAATTTTTTTGGTTTCTATAAAGAACGGCATTACAGCGAGCACAACTGGCAGATGCACCAATTGATAAGGAAGGAATAGCTTGAAGTAAATCACAGTCAGGACAAGCCATACGGCTTAGGATGATTGTGTTTGTTGATTGAGTCATTTTAAAAGTATAAAAAAGTAGGGAGTGCCTGTCTATTAATTGTTTGTAGAGATATGTACACGAGAGTATGATGAACGCAACATTAGCATCTAATTGAAACTGAAAATAATTATGAAATCAGCAAAAGAACTCGCCGCTAAAATCATCGAAACATGCCCTGACTTTTGTGCTGCATTAACTGCAGAAGAAGTTGCTACTTTTGTTTCTTTCACTAACCTACTTGAAGTTAAACCTAATGAGATTATTGCCGACATTGGTGAAGTGGGAGAAAATTTTTACCTTGTGCTCGATGGTAAAATTAGACTCGTTAGCGAAGAAGGCGGCAAAGAAATTGATGTGGGAAGATTAGACTCGGGTCATCTAGCGGGTGAGATGTCATTTTTTGATCGCCAACCCCGCTCGATTCGATTAAGAGCGAGTAAAAAGAAAGGTGTTCTGGCTGTTTCTATATCGCGTGCAATGTACAAACGTCTCTGTGTGGAGCATTCATATATCGCGGTGAATTTACTAGAATTTGTGGTTATGAGTTTGGATAAATTAATCCGTAATAGCAGTAAAGATATTGCCACCATGTATAAGCAAGTAGCGGGTATTGGTTA
>CAZWEA010000136.1:0-3852 GCA_964632635.1 uncultured Cocleimonas sp.
AAGAAAATGTCGAAATCAGACAGTAACGGTATTGCACCTGTAAAAGTAATGAAGAATTTAGGTGCTGATATTTTGCGTTTGTGGGTTTCATCCTCTGATTATTCCCGTGAAATTACCGTGTCAGATGAAATCCTAAAGCGTTCGGCAGATGCGTATCGTCGTATTCGAAATACAGCACGTTATTTATTATCAAACACTAATGATTTCAACCCAGCAACCGATATGGTAGCGCCAGAAGATATGTTGGCGCTAGATCGCTGGGCAATGGATAAAACAGCTAAGTCGCAAGCAATTATTGTAAAAGCCTATGAGGACATGCAGTTCCATTTGGTTTATCAAGAAATCCTAAAATTCTGCTCAATAGATATGGGTAGTTTGTATTTAGATATTACTAAAGATCGTCAATACACCATGGCAGCGAATTCGCTGGCAAGACGTTCGGCACAAACTGCCGCACATCATATTTTACAGGCATTGGTACGCTGGATGTATCCTATCTTAAGCTTTACCAGTGAAGAAATTTGGCAATCAATTTATGCTAATGAGTCTGTGGCAACGCAAAAGCCTGTGGATTATGTATTGCTGACTCAGTGGTACGATGGTTTGTTTGAGCTGGGTGAAAACGAAGCACTTAGTGAAGCCGATTGGGATAAAATATTTGGCGTGCGTATTGCAGTTAGTAAGCAGCTTGAATTAGTGAGAAAAGAAGGATCAATTGGTTCTTCATTAAATGCTGAAGTCACCGTTTTCGCCTCAGGTGAAACCTATGATGCATTACACAAACTGGGTGAGGAATTGCGTTTTGTATTGATCACATCAGGTGCAATCATTGAACAAGCAGAGTCACAACCTGATGGCTCTATAGTTGCACAAGGTGAATCGTTAAAAGGTGTTTGGCTAAGTGTCAAAGCTTCTGATAGTGAGAAATGTGTACGTTGTTGGCACCATCGCGAAGATGTAGGCAATAACGAAGAGCATCCAGAGCTTTGTAGTCGATGTGTCGATAATGTCAGAGCAATTTTGGATGAAAGCCAAAGTGGCGAGGCAAGACACTATGCTTAGATGGCTATGGATTAGTCTTGTTGTTGTCTTTCTAGATCAAATTACTAAGTGGATGGCTGAGGCACAAATTGACTATACAACCACCATCGCAAAATTTGATGGTGTTGCAAGAGAAGTCATTAAAACAGCGGATTATATTCCAGTATTTCCTCATTTGAATTGGACCTTCGCTTATAACTACGGTGCAGCGTTTAATATGTTTGGCGGACAGCGTGTTTTCTTGTCTATACTTGCAGCAACAGTCAGTATTGTAATTCTAGTTTGGATGAAGAGGCTAAAGAGCACCGAAAGGTGGATGGCAATTGGTTTAGCTTTTGTTCTTGGTGGCGCACTGGGTAATTTAATTGATCGTGTTCTCTATGGGCGGGTGATTGATTTTATCGATGTTTATGCTGATTGGGATGTGTTTTTTCTACATCTAGGAACAGATAATTATTGGCATTTTGCGACATTCAATATTGCTGATATAGCAATTAATATTGGCGCGATGATTCTAATTTTTGGTAGCTTGTTTTTTGCAGAAGAAGAATGACGGAGAGTTAACTAAATATACGATGCCTAAAGTAATCATAGTTGAGGATGATCAAGCAATAGCAGAAATGCTAGTGTATCACCTGCAAGATTTAGGTTATGAAGTTGAGCACCTTGCAGATGGTCTTGAGGCTAAAGAATACCTTTTTACTGCTCAGTATGATCTAGTCTTATTGGATATCATGTTGCCTGGTTATAACGGTTTAGACATTTGTCGTGAGTTGCGCCAGCAAAAACCTTCACTTCCTATTATGTTACTCACATCATTAGATGGCGAAGCTGATCGCGTGATTGGTTTGGAATTAGGCGCAGATGATTATTTGACTAAGCCATTTAGTATGCGTGAATGTCAGGCGAGAATTAAAGCTTTATTGCGCCGCTGTGCCTTAAATAATCAAACAGAAATTTCAGTTGAACAGCCTTCCAAAATAACTTTTGAAGAGTTAAAAATAAACCAAGAATCACGGCATGTATCAGTTGATGGAAATTCAATTGAATTAACAGCTCGTGAATTCGATTTGCTTTTATACCTTGCTCAAAACAAACAAAAAGTCTTCTCTCGTAGCCAATTACTAGATGAAGTATGGGGTTATAGCCATGAAGGCTATGAGCACACCGTTAATACACATATTAATCGCTTGCGCAAAAAACTTAAACGCGGTGATGGCAAAGCAGACTTTATCCAAACAGTTTGGTCAGTGGGATATAAGTTTTTGGATGGTGCATCTAATGTTTAAAAGCCTCTATAGTCGTCTTGCTCTTGTTCTTCTAGGCGTGTTTTTAGTAATGGGAATACTATTGTTCTGGCTGTTTGAACATGCTTCGATGTCAACTCAGAATGAAACTTCACAAAGACTGCATCTTGAGCTTGCAGAGCATATTGTTAAAGATTTAGGTATTACCAGCAAGGGGCATTTTGATGCAGAAATGATCAAAGATGCTTTTCATCAAATGATGATTTTGGGGCCAACGATAGAGCTTTATGTGTTGGATAAAGAAGGCAAGTTAATTACTTATGATGCGCCTGAAGAAAAAATTAAACTTAAGCAGGTGGACTTGAAACCAATTATCGCCTTTGTGGAGCGTAAGCGTGAATTACCTATTCTAGGAGACGACCCGCGTTCAACGAGTAAGCAAAAGATATTTTCTGCCGCACGTGTTGTTACTAAAAGTGACAATAAGCAGAACGAAAGTACTGTTGGCTACCTCTATATTATCATTGGTGGTGAAAACTACGATAGTGTTGCTACCGCATTAAGATTGAGTCAGGCATGGAAAATCAGTCTGATTGGGATTGCCAGTGCACTGCTATTTTTATTGTTGGCATCGCTGCTTTTATTTTATGCGTTAACGCGCCCTTTAAGACGTTTAACAAAAGAAGTCACAACTTTTGAGGAGTCTGACTTTAAAGAACTTTCGGATGATATAGATGATGACTTATTGGAAAATCAAGGTGAACTAAATCAGTTAAAAGCTTCTTTTCATCAAATGGAAAAGCGTATTGCTATGCAGCTTGAACGCTTAAATAATCAGGATAATATCCGTCGTGAATTCTTAGCTTATGTCTCTCATGATCTGCGCACACCTTTGGCAGGGATGAAAGCGTATTTGGAGACCCTTGAATTAAAACCTGAAATGGCATTAACAGAAAGACAGGATTTCTTGCATAAAGCGATTACTAATGGTGATCGTTTAGAAGGCATGATTAATGAGTTGTTTGAATTAACACGCTTGGAAAGTAAGCAAGTTGAATTGAAAAAAGATGAGTTCTCTATTGGCGATTTATTAAGTGATATTTATTCAAGTCTTGAGAAAAAGGCTCAAGATAAAAAGGTCAACTTAACAATAGAATGTGAAGAGCCCCAAATTCAGGTTTATGCTGATATTGCTAAAATAGAGAGAGTGATACAGAACTTGGTGGAAAATGCGATTCGTTATAGCGATGAAGGTGAAACGGTAATTCTTCGTGCTAAAAAGGAAAAGGATAATACAATACAGCTCGTCATAAAAGATACTGGGTCTGGAATCGCCACGGAACATCTGCCTTATATCTTTGAACCTTATTATCGTGCTTCGGATGAATACAAATTAAAACACAAGGGTGCGGGCTTAGGTCTTGCTATTAGCCAACGTCTACTCGCTTTGCATGATGTTACTTTGAATGTGAAAAGTAACGTAAATAAAGGGACCACTTTCTATTTTAATCTTCCTTGTATATAAGAGACATCTAGCACACGAACTATTACCTCACTTTTTAAA
>CAZWEA010000136.1:3952-7346 GCA_964632635.1 uncultured Cocleimonas sp.
AAAGCAAACCTGCTGTAATAGTCTCATTAAGCAGTAAGTTTACAAAAAGTTTATAAATTGTTGAAACCTACGTTATACAATCAACTGCATTTTTCAATACACTTTCTCTTATTCGTAATAACCAACAGAGGAAGTAAAATGAAGTCATTAAATAACAAACTAAATAAAGTACTGGGGGTAACATTTGCTCTAACGGTACTCTCAAGCTCTGCTTACGCTCAGAAAGTAACGGTCACCGTACAAAATCTTACTCATGGCTCGCACTTTACGCCTTTATTAGTTGCCGCACATGATAATACGACGCACCTTTTCCAAACAGGTAGTGCCGCATCTTCTCACTTACAAGCAATGGCAGAAGGTGGAGATACATCTGCTTTGATTTCTGACTTAGATGCAGCAGGGGCATTGCATAGCTCTGCTACTGATTTGTTAGCTCCGGGTCATAGCTTTACTTCTGCTGTAATCAACACGGACGGCACAAGCAATAACTACTTATCAATCGTAGGTATGGTTTTACCTAGTAACGATGGTTTTGTCGGAGTTAATAGTTGGCATATTCCATCAGCTCCCGGTACTTATATGATGCCAGCATTAGCTTATGATGCAGGAACTGAAGCGAATGATGAGCTGCTTGGTTTAGATAATCCTGGAGCACCAGGAAATCCAGGTTTGCCAGCGGCTCCAATTGGTAAAGGAGGTTCTGGTGGTACGGGTGCAGCAGGTGATGATACGAATAAAACTATTCATATTCATCGTGGCATTTTGGGTGATACCGATGCAGAGGGTGGTAGCAGTGACTTAGATAGTCGTGTTCATCGTTGGTTAAACCCTGTTGCTCGTGTGATCGTAACAGTTTCTGAATAAGGGAGGCAGTCATGAACAAGCTTAACTTAAATATCAAAAAATCATTATCCTTATGTGTGCTTGCAAGTACTCTTGTATTAAGTGCCTGTGGTAGTTCAAGTAATAATAATGTTGTTCCAGAGCCACTAATAAACAAAACCTATAAAATAACGGTTAACAATGTCACTGCAAATCAGCCATTGTCACCTGCGACAGTTGTTATACATAAGCCTTCATATCGTACCTTTAGAGCTGGGCAGGCAGCGAGTTTAGGGATTGAAAATCTAGCCGAGGGTGGTAGCAACCAACAGTTACTTGATGAAGCGAGTGCCGATGGAGGATTTGTTGCGAGTATCTCTGGTGCTGCGCCGATTGGTCCGGGTGGTTCTGATTCATTGGAATTAGAAACTGGAGATGAAAGTGGTTTTATTATTAGTGTTGCTGCGATGTTGGTAAATACCAATGATGCTTTTGTCGGTGTTTCTTCAAATAAGATTGCAGGTTTAGAAGTTGGCGAGAGGTTTAGTATGCATATTCCAGTATGGGATGCGGGTACTGAAGCAAATAGCGAAGCGGCTGGAACTATGCCAGGACCTGCCGATGGCGGTGAAGGATTTAATGCGAGTCGTGAGGGTGATGCCAACTTTGTTGCAATTCATCAAGGTGTGATTACACATGCTGATGGTTTAGCTTCATCGGTATTGAATGAATCACATCGTTTTAATAACCCCGGTGGTTTACTTACAGTAGAACGAATTAAATAGTAATAACATCTAGTATCCATTCATTCATGGCACTTTCGAGTGTCATGGATGTTTTTCCACTTATGCTAGAATAGAAATAGAACTGAATAAGGACAATAAAACGCTATGCTCATTTTAAAAAATAAAGATATTAAAGAAAATGAAGTAACTGATTTTGAGATTTACCAAGGTCGACGTAAGTTTATGAAAACAGCGGCGGGAGTTGGCATTGTTGCTGCTACAGGTTTACCCATTACTCAGGCAAGTGCAAAAGGCGTTGTTTCACCTTATTCTACTGATGAAAAGCTAACGGATTATGATGACATAACTAGCTATTGTAACTTTTATGAGTTCGGTACAGGAAAGTCTGATCCAGCTAAAAATGCGCATACCTTAGTCACCTCACCTTGGGATGTTGTGGTAGAAGGAGAGTGCGAAAAACCTGGAAAATATTCTCTGGAAGATTTGCTTAAACCGATGCATTTAGAAGAACGTATTTACCGTTTTCGCTGTGTAGAAGGTTGGTCTATGGTGATTCCGTGGATGGGATTTCCATTGGCAGATTTAATTAAACGCATGCAGCCGACTTCAAAAGCTAAGTATGTTTACTTTGAGACCTTGCTTGATCCTGAGCATATGCCAGGACAAAAAGGTAACACTTTAGACTGGCCTTATGTAGAAGGTTTACGCATGGATGAAGCAATGAACCCACTGACTTTATTAGCTACGGGTATCTATGGTAAAGACTTATTGAATCAAAATGGTGCGCCGTTACGATTAGTTGTACCGTGGAAATACGGTTTCAAAAATATTAAGAGTATCGCTAAAATTCGATTCGCTGAAACACAGCCTGTGAACACTTGGCAAAAAGCGAATAAGCATGAATATGGCTTTTTCTCTAATGTAAATCCTAAGGTATCGCACCCACGTTGGAGTCAACGCAAAGAACGCCGAATAGGGCAGTTCCGTAAAATCAAAACAAAGATGTTCAACGGTTATGGTGAACAGGTAGCCTCTCTATACAAAGGTATGGATTTAACCAAGAACTATTAAACTTTACCACTAAACTTATTTGTTTATTACCGTTTTGGCTGTAGTAACAAATGATCACGTAATATAAAAATGAAAATAAACGAAACCTATTTTAGTCGAATCATAAAACCCACTGTATTTATCTTACTGTTATTGCCTTCTGTTTATTACGGATTGGGCCTATGGATGGATAAACTGGGCGCAAATCCATTAGAAGCTGTCATCCGAGGTCTAGGTGATTGGGGCTTGAGAATACTGCTTATAACGCTGTTAGTTTCTCCCTTAAGACGCTTATTAAATTGGGCGCAGTTATTACGCTTGCGACGTATGCTCGGTTTATATGCCTATTATTATGTGGTGCTGCATTTGTTTATGTATTTGTATTTTGAGCAGTATTTCGATTGGGAAGAAATCTGGTTTGATATTGTCGAGCGCCCCTTTATCACTGTCGGTATGGTAAGCGTGGTGTTACTAACGCCATTAGCATTTACTTCTACAAAGGGAATGATTAAACGCTTGGGTAAGAACTGGAAGCGTTTACATATGTTGATTTACCCTATTTCCATATTAGCTGTATTGCATTTTTGGTGGATGGTGAAAATAGATATTACTGAACCTGTAATCTATGCGCTAATACTGGCGATTTTATTGTCAGAAAGAATCTTTAGAAAGTATTTCTAAGCCACCTTTGAAGTCATACTATTAGTATGGCACCCCCCCTGTTTTTACAAGATTGCCTTACAAACAATAGTTTTTTATTAAAAAAATACTATCTC
>CAZWEA010000137.1:0-7275 GCA_964632635.1 uncultured Cocleimonas sp.
CCAACACACCCGCCACGCCTATCCGGTTTCGACCGTGAAGCGCAACCATGGCGGGTTTTTTATGCCTGTCATGAAAGTACAGTGGCATGATTTACGATAAGCAGCCCCTCACTTTTGACGAACAGGTGGCACGCCTTTCCTCTCGTGGTTTAGAAATTACTGACCATGATCATGCGTTACATACTCTTGAGCGCATTAGTTACTACCGCTTAAGTGCTTATTGGTATCCCGTTAAAAATGCTGATAGCAGCTTTAGTGCTGGTGCAAACTTTGATGTTGCACTTCAACTTTATGAGTTTGATCGTCATTTACGTTTATTAGTGATGGATGCCATTGAACGGGTAGAAATTTCACTACGCACCGCGATGACATATACCTTATCCCACACTTACGGTACTTTCGCGCATACGGACTCTGCCAATTTCCGACGACATTTTCGACATGATAGATGGATAGAGAAAGTCGAGCATGATTCACAATATGCTCAGGAAGACTTTGTTTCACATTATCGAAATACTTATGACGGGTTCCCAGTGCTTCCAATTTGGATGGTGACTGAGGTTATTAGTCTTGGTGCCTTATCTCGTCTTTACGAAGGTATGCTTCATGGCGACCAACTTAAGATTGCTCGTGATTATCATATTCAGCCTGTTGTTTTACGTTCCTGGTTAAGGACATTAACGTATATTCGTAATGTTTGTGCACATCACGCTCGACTTTGGAATCGACAACTTGCCGTTGCGCCTGAATTACCTCGCCACGATGAACAATGGCAGCCACCAATTACGCCTACTAGCAAACGCCTATTTGCAGTGTTACTTATTTTGCGACAAATGATGGCACATCATCACCAGGGAGTTCATTGGCAACAACGCGTATCTGAATTATTAGAACCCATCGCCGCAAAAGACTATTGGCGTGTTGCAATGGGTTTGCCGAATGATTGGCTGAATCATCCGCTTTGGAACCGAGTTCATGTTAACTAATCTAGTTAAAAGTAATAATAGTGGTCAGGTGTAGATAATGGCTTTATCTTATTTAGAAGATTTAGATTCTCAAGTCCCCACAATTCAACTGTTGCATGGCTTAGGCTGGGAATATATATCGCAGAGTGAAGCATTGGCCTTGCGTAATAATCGTAAAGATCAGGTTATTTTAACTGGCATCTTACGGCCATGGTTAGAAAAGAATAATCGTATTCATGCGAAAGGTGAATCACATCCCTTTAATGATGCCAATATTCATGAAGCTATCCGTCGTTTAATTGAAGAACCTTATGATGGTTTAGTACGAACCAATGAAAAAATTTATCACCTACTCACGTTAGGTACGAGTCTTGACCAGACTATTAATAATGATCGTAAAGGCCGGTCATTAAAATACATTGACTGGCAGCACCCTGAAAATAATGTTTACCACGTGGCGGATGAATTTAGTGTTGAACGCCGACGTTCACATGATACCCGCAGGCCAGATTTAGTTTTATTCGTTAATGGCATTCCCTTTGTAGTGATTGAATGTAAACGCCGTGATAAAGATGTTCAGTCTGGTGACAAACAGATTGATAAAGCGGCAAAACAAATTATTACTTATCAGCGCGAAGATGAAATCCCCCATTTATTTACTTATGCCCAAATGGTTATGGCAACCAGTGTTAATGATATTCTTTATGCGACAACAGGCACTGCACGAAAATTCTGGAGTATTTGGCGTGAAGAAGGTTTACATGAAGAGGTTGTACATCAGGCTGCGAACAAACGTTTGCCGGCAGATGTTGAAGAAAAAATATTCACGCCGTTAGAAGAAAAAGCGAAGAAAGCATACGAAGAAGCGAGAAATCATTTTACTGAATTATGGCAAGAGGGTGATCGCTTACCCACCGAGCAGGATCGTTCATTATGGGCAATGTTACGTCCTGAACGATTAATGGAATTGATGTATGGCTATATCGTGTTTGATGCCGGTGTGCGTAAGGTTGCACGTTATCAACAATATTTTGCAGTAAAACAAACCATTGAACGAGTGAGTACCTTACAAGAAGGTCGACGTCCTGGGGGAGTAATTTGGCACACGACAGGGAGTGGTAAATCTTTAACCATGGTTATGCTTGCGAAAGCGTTAGCCATTCACCCAAACATTACTAACCCGCGTGTTGTGTTAGTGACGGATCGTATTGATCTTGATGATCAAATTTGGGAAACCTTTGACGCGTGTGGCAAGTCTGCTAAACGCGCTAAATCTGGCGAAGAGTTAATGCGCTTAATCAAGGAAGGTAAAGCCAGCATAATAACAACAGTGATTAATAAGTTTGACACCGTGCAAAATAAATATGGTCTTAAAGATACGAATCCTAATATTTTTGTTTTAGTGGATGAAGGACATCGTACAAATTACGGTGCAACTCACGCTATTATGAAACGGGTATTGCCCAATGCTTGTTATCTCGCCTTTACAGGTACGCCGTTATTAAAAAAGGAAAAAAATACCGCACGTAAGTTTGGTGGCTTGATTCACAGCTATCCATTGCGACAAGCAACCGTTGAAGATAAAGCTGTTTTGCCTTTGCTCTATGAAGGGCGTATTGCCAACTTAGAGATAAATAAAGCGGCAATGGATGCCTGGTTTGATCGTTTAACTGAAGGTTTGACTAAAAAACAACAAGCCGATCTTAAACGCAAACTTGCTTCAAAAAAAATGATACATGCAACTGAGCAGCGTATCGCTTTATTAGCTTATGATATTAGCAAACATTACAAAGATAACTTTCAAGGTACCGGTTTAAAAGGTCAGCTTGCTACTGATTCACGGGTTAATGCTGTTTTGTTTCGTCAGTACATGAATGACTACAATATGGTGAGTTGCGAAGTTATTATGTCGAAGCCTGACACACGTGAAAGTGGCGACACCATAGAGGAAGAAGATTTACCATTAGTTAATCGCTTCTGGAAAGAAATGATGGATCGTTTTGGTAATGAAGAAGATTATGTTACGCAAATTAAAGCATCGTTTGGTCGCGAAGATGGTGTTGATATTTTAATTGTTGTGAGTAAGTTACTTACGGGGTTTGATGAACCCAGGAATACGGTACTTTATATTGATAAGCAATTAGAAGATCACAGTATTTTACAAGCAATTGCTCGGGTTAACCGCTTATTTACTGGTAAAGATTATGGCTACATTATTGATTACCGTGGTGTGCTTGGCAGTTTAAATAAAGCGATGAAAACATATGATTCACTTGCAGGGTATGATGCAGAGGATCTTATGTTAGAGGGTGCGGTCATTGATACACATGAAGAAGTATCAAAGTTGCCTCAAATATATTCTGATTTATGGAGTGTATTTAAAGAAGTTAAGAATAAACATGATAACGAATCAATGGAACGACATTTAGCGGCAGAAGATAAACGCGAAGAGTTCTATGAAGCCTTAACGGCCTATCAAAAAGGTTTAATGGTGGCATTAGCAACGGAGCATTTTTATGGAGATGTTACCAAAGATCGTATTAAAACCTATAAAGACGACTTAAAGAATTTCCGTAGTTTGCGCTCTTCTGTTCAACAGCGATATGCAGAAACCATTGATTTTGCTCAGTATGAAAAACAAATTCGTAAGGTGATGGATACTCACATTCAAGCACCCGATGTCGGTATTGTCACTGAACTACTTAATATATTTGACACAGAGGCTTTTGATGCCGAAGTTGAGAAAAAAGAGGGTAAAGCAGCAAAAGCAGATACGATTGCCAGTAGAGTTAAAAAGACTATTATTGAAAAAATGGAAGAAGATCCGGTCTTTTATAAAAAGTTTGCTGATTTAATACAACAAGCTATTAACGATTATCGCCAGGGTCGAATAGATGAATCTGAATATTTACAACGCGTGACAGATTATATGGAAACAATTCGCCGTGGGCATGATGTCGACATTCCTATTAAGTTAGAAGGTCATGGTGAGGCTCAAGCCTATTTTGGTATTATGAATGAAGTATTTAATTCTATGGAAGAACCTGAGTTGAAAGTTGCTGAAGAGCCTGCTCAATATGGTGAAGCAATTATGCCGATTGAGCTAAATGAGATTGCAGGCATGTCGCTAGATATTGAAGGCATTATTGCTAAACGAAAAATTCGTGACTGGATGTACAATGAAGATGTTATTAATAAAATCCAAATTGATATTGATGATTATCTATACGACATAAAAAATAGCGGTAAGGTTAATTTAACCACCAGTGATATGGATATTATTATGGAACGTTGTATTAGTATTGCGAAACGGTTGGCAGGTAGTTGATGAGGGTAGATGAAGTGTTATGGGGCAGAACTAAAATTCGCTATAACTACGAGTTTAAAGATCGTAAAACATTAGCAATACACGTGCATCCCGATCTCAGAGTATCAGTTGATGTTCCTGTCGGCACAAATCTTGATAAAGTTAGAGATAAAGTAAAAAAACGTGGTGGCTGGATTAGAAAAGCCTGGCGAGAGTTTGAGCTTTATTTACCAAAGCAGCCAGCAAGAAAATATATTAATGGTGAGTCACATCGCTACCTGGGGCGACAATATCGTTTGAAATCCAGAAAAGGGAAAATAGATTCTGTTAAATGTTATCGTGGTTATTTCCAGGTGACTTGCCAACAAAAACCTACTCCATTTAAAGTAAAACAATTATTAGATAACTGGTATCAGGAAAAAGCGAATCTTGTTTTTAATAAACGCTACGATTTTTGTTGCGATAAAATCAGTCAGTTAGATATAAAGGCAGCACCTTTGACTATACGTGAATTAAAAACACGTTGGGGGAGTTGTACTAAATCTGGCAGAATTATTCTCAATCAAGAATTAATAAAGGCGCCAACTGAATGTATAGACTATGTGATTATGCATGAATTGTGTCATTTAAAAGAGCATAATCATGGCCCCAAATTTTGGAAATTATTACGAAAGGTTCTACCCGATTATAAAACTAGAAAAGAGCGATTAAACCTTTGTGCAGATTTATAATTATATAGTGAAATTCGACATTGCTTATTTGTGAATGTCATGTCACATTGATGTCGTTTATTTTGGTTGATAAAACCAACATTTTGTATGGAAACACATAATTTAACAAGGAGATTAATATGAAGACAAAAGAAGCAATTTATTTATCGCCAGAAACCTTATATAGACTAGGAAACGGCTCCTCACCTTTATTAACTCGAGTAAGGCCTGGAGAGGTTGATACTATTGAGGTTAACGGAGTAACAATGATAGTCGCAAATGGTAAAGGTATAAGTTTATATAATAAAGTTGGGCTTGATTTGGCACCATTATCAGGTTGGGTGTGGGAAATAAAGCCGCATACAACAATGCCTATCGGATTGAAACTTATTAAAGATGACCAGCCAGAAGGTCACTATAGCCTTTGTCCTACAAGAAATATGCCTGCTAGTGAATTGGTATCTTTACTGGAAAAAGTAGTAATTTTTTGCAAAAAATCATTTAAGAAAAAAGCATAGGTAACCTTATGAGATCATTTAATATTACAATAGATGAAAAATATTTTAACTTATTATGGCGAGCTTTATCAGAAAGAGAGAGTGAACTTGAACTGGATATTGAAAATTCTGATATGGATGATGCTGCACTTATTGGAAATGACCTGGTTTATTTGCGTATGTGCAAAAAAGAAATAGAGGAAAAAGCCAAACAAGAAAACTTTTCTAAAGGTACTTTTTCAGTAGAAGATGGATATATTGATTTATCTGATTTATAAAACATGTGCTAGCAAATGGGTTAACATGCACTAACAATTTTGCCATATTTTATTGCCAGTCAGTTACTCGGGGCGATAGCTAAAAATAAACCATCATTTACACCCCATGCGGGTAGTTATGGAAAGTTTGCTGAAGAGCTTCAAGCTGTATGAAAATTTTTTATCACCCAGAGTACAATATTGATATTGGTCTTTTGAATTTATTTCATCCTTTTGATGGAAAAAAGTTTTCTAATGTCGTTAAACAGCTCATAGATCTACCAGATATTGAAATAGAACAACCTATTGAACCGATCTCGCAAGATAGTATCGGTCTTTTTGCAGATTCATTACTAACGTTACTTCTACATAAAAAACGATATATTCTAAAAGCTTTGGAAGTTCCTTATATACCGTTACTTCCGTTTTCATTGATAGACAAGCGAGTATTACTTCCTATGCGATGGGGAGTTGCGGGTACGTTAGCTGCAGCGCGAGAAGCGCTTGGTGGACATAAGTGCTGGAATTTATCAGGTGGCTATCATCATGCAAGTCGAGCATCTGCGGAAGGTTTTTGTATTTACAATGATATTGGTATTACTGTCGATTTGTTGCAACAAGAAGGAAAAATTAATAAAGATACAAAAATATTAATTATTGATATTGATGCCCATCATGGTAATGGCAACAGCTATGTTTTTCATGATGATAAAAATGTAACAATACTGGATATTTATAATAATGATATTTATCCTGCAAATAATTACACAAAAGAACGTATTGATATCAATATTCCATTGGCAGCAGGCACCAATGGTATTGAATATTTAAATAAACTTAATGATGGCTTGTCTAAAATAACGGCTGGTTTTGATTTGGCTTTTGTAATTGCAGGAACAGATGTTATACAAACTGATCCATTGGGTGGACTACATCTTACTTTAGAAGACTGTCTGCAAAGAGATACATTGGTATTTGAAAAATTATCTGCTCTATCAATTCCATTTGTATTTTTAGGTGGTGGCAGTTATTCACAAGACAGTGCCAAAGCGATGACTCAAAGTTTGTCAAAACTCTATAAATTATAAAAATAATGCTGCATATCTAGTAAAGTGAATAGGTCTCTTTACTGGAAAAAGTAGTCATTTATTGTAAAAAATTTTTTAAGAAAAAGCATAGGTAACCTTATGAGATCATTTAATATTACAATAGATGAAAAATATTTTAACTTATTATGGCGAGCTTTATCAGAAAGAGAGAGTGAACTTGAACTGGATATTGAAAATTCTGATATGGATGATGCTGCACTTATTGGAAATGACCTGGTTTATTTGCGTATGTGCAAAAAAGAAATAGAGGAAAAAGCCAAACAAGAAAACTTTTCTAAAGGTGCATTTTCAATAGAAGATGGATATATTGATTTATCCGAATTATAAAATATGTCACTGCTGTCCCGTTAACTCCCTCTCCCTTAGGGAGAGGGCTGGGGTGAGGGAATCATGATAGATAACTCATTGTTTTATTTATCACCTCATCCTA
>CAZWEA010000138.1:0-7272 GCA_964632635.1 uncultured Cocleimonas sp.
GGGTGCCATATAAGCCTTTCTATTTATTTACCTCTGCCTTTTTATCATTATTTTTCATCATTTGCAGTGTTAAATAGATTTTAGCGGGTAATAATAAGAACAACCCTGCCCCAATTAAACCAGTAATAAGAAAAATACCTTGTACACCATTTTTCAAATGTACATCCGAAAACATAATTAGCCCCACACCTGATGCTACAAGCATCAAGCCAATGGTTATCATGATATACATAATGATATTAATTTTTCTCTGATTCATATGAGATACCTTTTAACGACCTCAGCATGACTTCAAGTAAAAAAGGGAAATGAGATAATGTTTTTATTATTACCAAAAATGAGCTTAATAGCAGGCTATTGAACGATTGTTTGGTAGGAATAGTGGAAACCATTAGCTACTTTAACTTGTGCTTGAGTTATGACGAGGTCTCTTTTAGAACGACGAATCGACTACAGTTTCCTCAATCATATTATGTTTGTACGATTTCCCAATTGATTTACATCACACATTCATTATCAATCTAAGCAGTTTCTACTACTTTAAGTCCATTATATAGCTACTTTTTATATCAGACTAACAGCCTAGCTTTTGCGTGCTAAACTTACAACCATAGAAAATTAATAACAAGGAAACTCTATGAAAAATGCACTTAAAGTCACTGGTTTGTTTACATTTCTGGCCGTTGCATTTCTTAACGCTTTTGTTGATCTAGGGCACAAAATCATTATCCAAAATACCATCTTTAAAAACTATGATGGCTCAGAACTTGTAGTGTTAAGTTCTATCGTTAATGCCTTGATATTACTTCCTTTTATTCTCTTATTTACACCCACCGGTTACATCTCTGATAAATATGCAAAGAATAAAATTATGCGTATCAGTGCCTGGGTGGCTTTAGCAATTACTTTGCTCATTACTTTCAGCTACTACCAAGGCTGGTTTTGGGTCTCCTTTGCTATGACCTTTTTGTTGGCTTTGCAAAGTGCATTCTATTCCCCTGCAAAATATGGCTATGTAAAAGGGCTAGTCGGTGATAGACGACTTGCACAGGCAAATGGTTTATTACAAGCCGCCACTACGATTGGAATATTACTGGGTACTTTTTTCTTTTCTATTTTCTTTGAACAAATTATTGCTGATTTTGAGATAACAGATAAAGATTCTCTGATTGCGATGATTGCGCCATTAGGTTGGGTTTTAGTAGCACTCACATCTATAGAGTTGGTACTAGCCTACCGACTTCCAGAAGTCACTAAAACCAATAGTAAAATGAGCTTTCGTTGGGATGATTATTTCCATGGTAGAACTCAGGCGCGTAATATACGATTAGTCAAACGTCATCCTTATATTTGGTTATCTATTCTTGGATTAGCTATTTTTTGGGCTATTTCACAAGTATTACTCGCATCCTATCCTGCCTATGCCAAAGAATTCTTAGGCTTAAGCAATACTGCGATTGTGCAAGGTCTAATGGCATTTGCTGGAATTGGAGTGATGATAGGGTCAATTATTGCAGGACGAGTCTCACGTAATCATATCGAAACAGGTCTAGTTCCTGTTGGAGCAATTGGTTTAACTATCTCATTATTGTTGATTCGTGCTTTTGACTCTGAATTAATGCAAGCATTGAATTTTATATTCCTTGGCATCATGGGTGGATTCATTGTTGTACCACTAAATGCCTTAATACAATACCATGCCCGTACTAAACAATTAGGACGAGTACTTGCTACCAACAACCTAATTCAATTCAGTATTATGTTGCTATTTCTTGTGACTACCAGTGTTTTGAGTTATTACAAGTTTGGAAGCACAGGGATTCTATGGGGGCTAGCATTAATTGCCTTGGCAAGTACCATTTATGCTGTCTATAAAATACCAGAATCATTATTACGCTTTATTATTGCGCGCCTATTTGCTGCCAGATACCGCATGAAAGTTCTTGGTTTTGAAGACCTACCTCACTCTGGAGGAGTGTTGTTATTAGGAAACCACATCAGTTGGGTTGACTGGGCGTTGGTGCAAATAGCCAGCCCACGTAAGCTTAATTTTGTAATTGAACGTGGATATTATGAACGTTGGTATTTAAAAGGTTTTCTCAGTCTATTCGGAGCAATCCCCATTAATAGCGGAGGTAGCGCGGCAGCATTAGAGACAATCAACAGCTTATTAAAAGAAGGTAAGGCCATTTGTCTCTTCCCTGAAGGTACGATTAGTCGCACAGGTCAACTATCTGAATTTAAACGAGGTTATCAAAAAGCAATCGAAGGCACCAATGCCAAGATTGTACCCTTCTACTTGCACGGTTTGTGGGGCAGTCGTTTTTCACGCTCTAGCGGTTTCTTAAAAGAAGCGCGACAGTCAGGATTTAAGCGCGACATCATCGTTGCCTTTGGAAAACCTATGCCTGCAAATACAACACCTGATCAACTTAAACGTCGTGTATTTGACCTCTCTTTTACCTCTTGGCAAAGCTATGTCGAAACACTCGACCCTATTCCTGTTTCTTGGTTAAAAACGGCGAAACGGATGAGTTTTCATATGGCTGCAACCGATGTGATTGGTGAGCCACTAAGTCATCATAAGTTTATTACGGCTGTTTTTTCATTCGCTAGTTTAATTGAAAAAAAGAGCCCTGAACAAAATATTGGTTTACTCGTACCTGCTAGTGTAGGTGGAGCAATTACTAATATGGCAGTGTTGACACTCGGTAAAACCGTCGTCAACTTGAACTTCACAGCCAGTGCAGAAGCCTTACAAGGCTCGGTTAAAAAAGCTGAAATTAAGACCATTTACACATCTAAAAAGTTTATACGGAAACTGGATGGTCGCGGGATTAAGATCAAAGAAATATTACCCAACACTCAACTTATATTCCTTGAAGATTTTAAAGAAGAGCTCTCTAAGGCAAAAATGCTATTCACTATGCTAAAGGTCATGCTTTTACCCACAAAACTTTTACAATGGCTTTATATTAAAAATATTAAACTTGAAAATACAGCAGCAATATTATTCTCTAGTGGCAGTGAAGGCACCCCAAAAGGCGTTGAATTAAGCCATAAAAATCTAGCCGCAAACTCACGACAAGTCGCCGATATGCTCAATACCCGAGAGAATGATGTGATTATGTCATCCCTCCCTACTTTCCATGCATTTGGATTATTAGCGACAACCTTCATGCCATTATCAGAAGGAATTCCGATTGTCTGTCATCCTGACCCAACTGATGTAGTCACTGTCGCAAAAGGCATTGCCACACATCAGGCAACCTTCCTTTTTGGCACATCGACTTTCTTACGCCTCTATACAATGAATAAAAGAGTCCATCCACTAATGCTTAAATCACTTCGCATGGTGATAGCAGGAGCAGAACGTCTCAACCCAGATATCCGTGAGGCATTCACCTTAAAATTCAATAAAGACATTCTTGAGGGCTATGGAACCACCGAAACCTCACCCGTTGCCAGCGTTAATATTCCAAATGAACTGGATACCAATTACTGGAAAACTCAACAGGGTAATAAAGCAGGAACCGTCGGAATGCCACTCCCAGGGACTAGCTTTAGAATTGTAGACCCAAATACCATGGAAGAATTAGCAACAGACGAAGATGGGCTAATTCTTATTGGTGGCCCCCAAGTCATGAAAAGCTACCTGCATGATGAGGCAAAAACAGATGAAGTTATTGAAGAAATCGATGGTATGCGTTGGTATCGCAGTGGTGACAAAGGTCATCTAGACTCTGATGGTTTTCTTGTTATCGTTGATAGGTATTCACGCTTTGCAAAACTCGGCGGTGAAATGGTCAGCCTAACGGCAGTCGAAGAAAAAATTAAAGCAGCACTCGGTGATGTAGATTTGGAGTTGGTAGCAGTGAATGTTCCAGATGCTAAAAAAGGTGAAAAAGTTATTTTACTCATTGCCAATGAAATGTCAGCAAAGGATATCAAGAAGAAGCTTATGGATGCAGAGATGAATCCTTTAATGATTCCAGCTAAATTTACCAATGTTGAAGAAGTGCCTAAATTGGGCAGTGGTAAGACTGATTTTGCCACCTCAAGAAAAGTGGCTTTGGGCGAGGAGTGAAGCCTTATCTAAGTGCCAATTGCGCTGATAATAATGGCACCCCCGCCTTAATTTGAAGATTGCTTTTCGGTAAACATTACAATCGCTGATCCGAGTGAAACGAGACAACAGCTTCAGTTGCTACGATAGTGTGAGGTATAGCCGAATCAAAGTTGCTTTAGCAGCCCACAAGAATAATAAAGTATATCGTTACAATTTCGAAGGTGGTGTCAATATTTACGCTATCTACACAAAGAAAACAGCCCTAAGTAACTAGTCGTATGGATATTTAGATGGCACCCCCGTACTATTTTGAAGATTGCTTCCATTTAATCTGGTTTAATCACTAGTAAAAGTAGCATACTTGATTGGAATGAACCTGCACTTAAATTCTATGATTCTATTAGTGCAGTTACCAATCTTGTAAAAATACGGGGGTTACCTATAAAACCAGTAACAATAACACCCCACTTTTTTAAATAATTGGACATAAAAAAAGCCTCTGTCAAAAAAGAGGCTTTAACTAAAATAAGAAAATCTAGCTTTTGTTATGTGGATCAATAACCGTATCAGCTAAAGTAGTAGGCAATAATCTAAGTAATTTCATTCCTAGTATAACAATGAATATGGCAAGTGCTACACCACCAATCCCAAGCAAGTATTCAGGTATTGTAGCTGTATAAGCATTATTAACACCATCAAAGAAACTACTAGATACCTCAGCATTTGGAAATAGAACAAGTGGGAATGATTGACCGCCAATTAATATAATATAAATTTGTATCAAACCACCAATAATCGCTAGGATTGCTGCTGCAATTAATGCGCTACGATTATTTTTTAATAGACGGCACCAAACTAAGAACATTGGTACTAAACTACCTAGTACGATTTGCCCATACCAGAAAAGACTTGTGAATTTACTATCGCCAGTAAGTATATAAGCCTCAACACCATGATGCTCAGTTGCATACAAATTTGTTAGATGACGCACTGCTTCAAAAAACAACACTAGCGCAATAAAAATTGCGAGTGTGTTACGTAATCTATTCAAAATGGCATCACCTAAATCGCGTCCAGTCATTTTAAACGATGCCATAAGTACTAGAGTATAAATGGCGGTACCAAAAACATAAGAAGCCACAATAAATAGAGGCGCTAGAATAGCCGCATCATAATACTGACGCGCAACCAAGAATCCAAAAATAGATCCGGTACCCATGGTTAACAGGAACCTCCAAACCATATTACTGATACCAACTGTCTTGTTTAACGCTTTAGCAGACTTACTGCGCGCCATCATAGTCCAAAGGTAAACAACGATGAGACCTATATAGCCTGAATACAAGATGATATTCCAAGCAAAAATTGATTTGAAATTTATATAACCTTTAGTCATCTCAATTACATGATGCAAACTTCCTAGATCAAGCAGTAGTACAAGCAAACCACCAATCAATAGAGACGCTGCTAGGAAGGCTGATAAGCGGCCCAGTGGTTTATAAATTGTTTTGCCAAAGACTGTTCCAATTGTGGCTATATTTGCTGCACCAGATGCGGCAACAATTAAGAAAATCGCAAATACATGAGGCATTCCCCATACAATTTGATTGTTCATTCCAGTCACATGATGACCGTGGTGATGTATATGAAGAAATGCAGCAACTCCACCAAGAACAATTAGACCAAATAGGCCTAAAATCCCCCAGTAACCCATGCCGTTATTTTTAACTTCACTGTATATTGCTTTAGATGCCATGATTGTTTTCCCTTAAATGCCCCAGTATCTAACGCCGGTGTTTAAACCAAGGTCGGCTCTAATTTGTGTACCACCAAACTGTTTTAATTTCTTGCTAATATCACTCGTAGGATCATTTAAATCACCAAAATACATGGCAGCTGGATCAGCATCAACACAGGCAGGATTTTTGCCTTCATCTACACGGTTAATACACATATTACAAGATTCAACAGTGCCTTTACCACGTGGTGTTCCTGGCTTTTGATCAACAATTGTTTCATGAACAAAACTACGTGCCTTGTAAGGACATGCCATCATACAATAACGACAACCAATACAAATGTGCTTATTAACTTGAACAATACCGTCGGCGCGCTTCATTGAAGCCCCTGTAGGACATACATCTACACAGGGAGCCGTTTCACAATGTTGACACATAACAGGTAGACTCGTCGTGTGACCTGTTAACTTTTCAGTTACTGTAACCTTACGAATCCATTGTGATTGTTGTGCAGGACTTGCTTCAGGATCATTTCCCCAACCATGTTCTTTCTTACAAGCAGAAATACAAAGTTCTCCACCATCTGTTAATTTGTTGGTATCAATTAACATGCCCCAACGTACTTTATCTGTAACAGCTTCATCAGCAGGCTTAGCTTGAGCTTGTTGCAAAAAAACACCAGGTGCAACAGCAGCTACAGCCGCAGTACCCGCAACTCCTGTTAAAAACTTACGACGATAAGAATCAATATTACTCACTGGCTGACCCCTTTTTTTCGGTTAAGTCTTTAGTTACAGTTTTAGTATTTACACTTTGCAACTCAGTACTTGAATCTGATTGTGTATTAATGGCAAGAACTTCAATCTCATTTGTATTTAGTGTAAATGAGTGTGAATCACTGTTATTTTTTGGAGATATAGCAGTACTATCACCCTTAACTGGGTGATCAACATGGCAATCAAAACAATCTAGTTTTTGCGCAACATATCCATGACAAGTAGAACAGAAATGTTCAGGGCTAGTATGCCTAAGTATTTCACCATTATGTTTCTCAGGAACATGACAGTTTATACATTCCTTGATGCTGAACTTCTTAGTTCTAATACCTTGAATTAATGTTTGATCACGTTTATGGAGCAACTCATCCATATGGTTCTTACGCATATGCTTGATATGCTTATCTCGCGTAACATCTGAATCAAATTGTTTGACAGCTTTCATCAGCGTAGGTGGCTTAGCACCATCACAGGCACTTAAGCCAAAGGCAAATAATGCCATCAATGTAGTTACAACGATTGAATGCGTTATTTTGTTGGTCATACTGTACATTTTGATTCCTATTTAACGACTATTCTTACCCAATCTACAATCAATAATTAAACTATATCAATCCCATCTCAATGTAACCTGTAGGACATACATCAGAACAGATATGACAACCAACACACTTATCGTAGTCAGTAT
>CAZWEA010000139.1:0-3384 GCA_964632635.1 uncultured Cocleimonas sp.
TTCATTTTATTGGCAATTTCTTTTTGTACGGCACCACTATTAACCCATTCTTTTAGGAAGTCAGCGTAATCACTGACCTTAAAGAAATAATGCTCGCTATCTTTTTCAATGGGTTTGGCACCCGTAATAACGGAGTAGGGATTTTTAACTTCTGTGGTGGAGTAGGTCGCACCACAGGATTCACAATTGTCACCATATTGATCAGCTGCACCACATTTTGGACAGTCACCTTTAATAAAGCGGTCGGGTAAAAACATATTGGCTTCAGGGTCGTAAGCTTGTTTAATAACCTTCGTCTTAATATTACCTTTTTCTTTTGCGGCTAAATAAATCTGCTCTGAAAATGCTTTATTTTCTTCTGAGTGTGTTGAATGAAAATTATCAAATGCCACATGAAAATCAGAAAAATCCTCTTCATGAGAGACTTTCATTTTGTCGATTAACTCTTGTGGTTCAATGCCTTCTTGCTGAGCGCGAAGCATAATCGGTGTACCATGAGCGTCATCTGCACAAACATAAATACAGGAGTGACCACGCAAGCGTTGAAAACGCGCCCAAATATCAGTCTGGATATATTCCACCATATGACCTAAATGTATCGGTCCGTTGGCATAGGGAAGGGCACTGGTGATTAGAATTTTACGTTTGTTTTCAGACTGACTCATTTTATTGATTCTACAATGGAGTATAAAGATGAGTAAATTAACAGACTGTCGTGCGATTCGCTAGTGGAGGATTTAAAATGTTTGACCTTGGTGCGACAATACCAATGGCACCCCCCCCTTTTTTTGAAGATTGAAAAAGATTCCTGTCCATGGTTTATTTAAATTTGACTCCACATAAATAGGAATTAATGTTAGCTTCACAGCTATGTTAGAGAGTCGATTATTATATAGGGTCATTTTAAAGGTATTAACATTACTAGGGGTAGTCATTCTATTGCTCGTTTTTATGAACTCATTGTTCACGAGTGAAAGGAAAAAGAAAAAAGCTACAACCATTACCCTAGATATTAAAGAAATGAAGGAAGGAGAAATTAGAAAAACACTGTGGGATGGCAAGCAAGTATCGGTATTATATCGCTCCTATCATATTGTGAATAAAATTCGCAGCCATAAAGATTTCAATGCGAGTAACACTGAAACTCTAAATCCTATTTCCCGATCTATCCATCCAGAATATTTTGTATTTATTAATAGAGGGGATTCGGGAAACTGTCCTTTGTTCTATCGTGCAAATACTCTGAAAGATATATGTTCAGGAAAAATTTACAATACGATGGGGAATTCAGTAGGTACGGAAAATAAAAATAAGACAAGTTATCAAATAGAAATACCACCGCACACTATTTTTGATTCACAGATAAGGTTTGGGCAATGGAAATGAATTATCCAAAGTTTCTTAAGGGTTCATTGGGCAAAAAACACTTGCATACCAACTGGTATGTATGTCAGAATTTGTAGTCATGGTTAAACCTTCTTTTTTTAATGATAAGTCAAAACACTGGTGGAAAATTTGGTCATGCCCTAGCTGTTCTGATCGAACGGCTGATAAAAGTGAACAGACTCGTGGCAAGATACTTATGGCAGCTTTTGATGAGATTTATCAGCGAGGTTACCAGGCGGCTAGCTTAAATAATATATTAAAAAATACAGATACAACTAAAGGTGCACTCTACCATCACTTTAAGAATAAACAACAACTAGGTTTCGCTGTGGTTGATGAAGTTATTTATGAGACTTTAAAAGCCAACTGGATAGATCCTTTAATAAATTCGGATGATCCAATTAGCACTATTCAACAGATTTTACTTGAGTCAGGAGAGATGATGACTCAAGAGGATATTCGGTTGGGCTGTCCATTGAATAATTTAGCACAAGAAATGTCACCTATTGATGAAGGTTTTCGCAAGCGAATTACAGCTATTTATAAAGAGTGGCAAGATGTAATGGAAGCTGCTTGTGAAAGAGGAAAAGAAGCAGGGAAGTTTGATAAGGCTGTAAATAGTTCGGAGGTCTCCTTATTATTTATTGCAACACTAGAAGGTTGTCTAGGGTTTGCTAAAAGTACTCAAAGTTTGGAAACATTGTTGAGTTGTGGTCATGGTTTAATCGATCGGTTAGAATCACTGCGGCCATAGAAATTACAAATAAGGATATAAGTAATGATTGAAAGGTTTTCACGTCAAGTCGTCGATTTTCGCTGGGTATTTCTCATTCTTCCTGTGTTATTTATGTTGATTTCAGCTTATGGTGCACAAAACCTTCGTTTTAATACAGACTATCGCATCTTTTTCCCCGCAGATGATACGCGTCGCGTTGCCTTTGAAAACCTACAAAATACCTATACCAAGAATGATAATGTTTTATTGGTAATAGCGCCTAAGGATGGCAATGTTTTTAAGAAAGAAACATTGATCGCGATTGAAGATATTACGGAGCGCTCGTGGCAAACACCTTATTCAATCAGAGTAGACTCTCTTTCTAATTATCAACACAGTGAGTCTATTGCTAAAGATGAACTGAATGTCGCCAGCCTTTATGAAGATGCTGAAAAAATTACAGCACAAGGCATACAAAAAGTTAAAACAGTTTCATTGAATGAACCGATATTATTACATCGCCTGATTTCAGAAAAAGGACATGTTACAGCAATCAATATTACCATGGAGTTACCCCCAGAAGAGTTAAATAAAAAAGGGGAAATGGTTAAAGCAGATGCCACAAAGCAGGTTATGAAAGTGGTAGCCTCTATACGTCAATTAAAAGATTATATTAACCAAACTTATCCAGATTTGACTGTGTACCTGTCCGGTATTGTGATGTTAAATAATGCATTCAGTGAAGCTGCATTCTTTGATATGAAAAATTTACTGCCACTTGCGTTACTACTTATTTTGATTACAGTTTTTCTGCTTTTGAGAAGCATTAGTGGAACCATTGCTACCATGTTAGTGATTTTTATGTCGATGGGAACTGCCTTCGGTTTAGCTGGGTGGATGGGGTTTGAGTTATCCACGCCTGTCATGTCTGCACCTGTCATTATTATGACGTTGGCGGTGGCCGATTGTGTCCATCTATTGTCAACCTGGTTGAGTGAAATTCGTAATGGAAAGGAGAAAAAAGAGGCAATGAAGGAAAGTCTACGAGTTAATTTCATGCCGATTTTTCTTACTTCTGTGACAACGGCAATTGGATTTTTGTCGCTTAATACCAGTGACTCACCACCATTTAATGACTTAGGCAATATTGCAGCGATGGGTGTGATAGCGGCGTTTTTCTTTTCAATATTCTTTCTACCAGCTATAGCAACGATATTACCTGTGAAAGTACAGCAGCGTGAAACACGGACACTCAAATTCATGTCATCTTTTGCCGACTGGGT
>CAZWEA010000139.1:3484-7152 GCA_964632635.1 uncultured Cocleimonas sp.
CAGTATTTATTACTTTATGAGTTTTCATTACCCTATGGTTTGGATTTAAATAATCAAATAGATATTGATAAGCAGAGTACGCGAATTGTTGTTACTATGAAGACGCTTTCTACCAAACAAGTGTTAGCTTTTGAGGAGAGGGTCAATAATTGGATGGCTCAAAATATTCCTAAACTACAGACTGTAGGTGCAAGTCCAACCATTATGTTTGCTCATATTGGAATGAAAAATATTAAAAGTATGTTAAGTGGAACCACTATCGCATTGGTGTTGATTTCTCTTATTTTATTTGTTGCCCTGAAGTCTTGGCGTTATGGTTTGTTAAGCTTAATTCCAAATTTAATTCCAGCTGGAATGGCTTTTGGTGTTTGGGCAATTATTGATGGTGAAATTGGCTTAGCTTTATCCGTAGTTACGGCTATGACATTAGGAATAGTAGTGGATGATACGATTCACTTTTTAAGTAAATATTTACGTGCTAGAAGGGAAAAAGGTCTGAATGCTGAGGATGCGGTTCGATACGCCTTTTCTACTGTTGGTGTTGCCTTATGGGTGACTTCCATTGCATTAGTTGCTGGCTTTCTTGTGCTTGCAACATCATCCTTTAAATTGAATTCAGGTATGGGTCTATTGACTGCAATTGTGATTGCGATTGCTTTAATAGTGGACTTTTTGTTATTGCCCCCCTTATTAATATGGTTAGATCGTTGGTTAAGTAAGGGTAATGATAGTCATAAACAGGTTTGACTTAGCAGAATACAATTGTGTAAAAAAGGGGGGGGTGCCATTAGATAAATGGTAGATGGCATACTGAACCGACCACTAATAAATTTGTCTCATAGAATATGTATCAGATAAACATGGAGAAAAAATGTTACTAAAAAACGTATTGTCACTTTCATTGGCTACAGTATTGAGTATGTCAGCTTTGACAACATCGGTTATTGCCGAATCACCACAACAAAAAGGTTTAAGAATCGCTCAAGAAGGCGATGTCAAAGACACTGGATTTGGTGATAACACCGCTAATATGGTAATGACTTTAAAAAACCGTGCAGGCAAGACTAGTCGTCGAATTATTCGTATTAAAACCTTAGAAGGTTCAGGAGATGGTGATAAATCATTGTCTTTATTTGATGAGCCTGCTGATGTAAAAGGAACTGCTATGCTGACCTTTTCTCATGGCTTAAAGGCAGATGATCAGTGGCTATATCTATCGGCTTTAAAGCGTGTAAAGCGCATCAATTCACGCAATAAATCTGGACCATTTATGGGTAGTGAGTTTGCTTTTGAGGACTTGGGCTCTCAGGAAGTTGAGAAATTCAAATACAAATATTTAAAAGAGGAAGCCTGTGGTCAGGGGTGGAAGTGTCATGTGATTGAACGCACACCTGCTTATAAATATTCTGGTTATACAAAACAAGTAACGTGGATTGATACCAAAGAATATCGCCCAGTGAAAATAATGTTTTATGATCGTAAAAATTCATTATTAAAAACATTGAATGCAACAGGCTTTAAACAATATTTAGGTAAGTTCTGGAGACCTTCAAGAATGCAGATGCAAAATCACCAGACAGGTAAAAGCACTACCTTAGATTGGACTAACTATAAATTTAAAACAGGCTTATCTAAGCGAGACTTTAATAAGAAAGCTTTAGCACGGTAACTATTGGACGAACTGATGGCTGCTTCTGTTGAATATGTTGAATATATTAAGGATTTGTTGTCAGGTTTTACTGATCTGAGGACAAATACATATTTCGGGGGAGTCGCTTTTCGTTCCGATCAACTAGGTGTTGATACACAATTTGCAGTGGTATTAAATGATGTACTGTATTTCGTTGTTGATAATAATACTCGACCTAATTATATAGAAAAAGGTATGCAACCTTTTCGATATGATAAGAAAACAGGTACGGTTGAAGTGAAAAAATGGTACACAGCACCTGAGGACTTATTTGACGATGCAGAGTTAATGCAAGAGTGGGCTGAAATAGCGCTTTCTGTTGCCGTTAGGTTGAAGTAGATACTAGATAAAAGTGACTTCTTAAGAGGATAAATATGTTAAAACTTAAAATACCACCACCAGTGTATGCATTAATAATTGGCTTTTTTATGTGGCTACTGAATCAACATTATCCTATTGTGCATTTTATTTCATCTCCATGGAATAAAGTTGGATTAGTGATGATCGTATTGGCTGTCTCACTTGACTTATCATCCTTGTACTTATTCTTTAAAAAACATACAACTCCTAGTCCTTTTTCACCTAAAAAGTCTACGACATTAGTCATTTCTGGTTTGTACAAATACACACGTAACCCGATGTATGTTGGTCTATTCATTATTTTGACGGGTTATGGTGTTTGGTTAGGAAGTGTTGCACCTTTCTTTTTGCTTCCTGTGTTTTATTGGTTAATTACGGTAATGCAGATAAAACCAGAGGAAAGTATTTTAGAAGAAAAGTTTGGGCAAGATTACCTGGATTATAAAAGTAATGTCAGACGGTGGCTTTAAAACGTGTAGTTTTAAAAAAGGGGAAATATGAAAATTAAATTAAGGATAGCTTTAGTCGCTACTGCCATATCTATCTTGGCGAGTGTAAATATCGCTAATGCAAATGAATTCTCTGGAAATATATCTTTAGAAGGTCGGTATTTTAGCAGTGACCCAGCCTTTGATAAGCAGCAAGAAGAAGGTGGACTATCTATCAGCTTGCACCCTGAGTATAAAAAGAAATGGGATAATGATCATAAGGTGTTTACTTTTAGTCCTTTCTTTCGTTGGGATGACAATGACGATGAACGAACTCATGGTGATATTCGTGAGCTAGATTACGTTGTTGCTAAAGGTGACTGGGAATTTCAAGTTGGAATAGGTCAAGTGTATTGGGGCGTTACTGAATCGCAGCATTTGGTAGATATTGTTAATCAGACCGATGCTGTGGAAGGGGTTGATGGAGAAGACAAACTCGGTCAACCACTATTTCGCGTCAGTTATCTAACTGATAATGGTTCTGTCGATTTATTTTTATTGCCTTATTTTCGTGAGCGCACATTCACGGGTATAAATGGACGATTTCGTCCTCCTTTAGTTGTTGATACCAATGCAACGACTTATGAATCTGCTTCAGAAGAAAACCATCTCGACTATGCCTTTCGTTGGACGGAAACATTTGATGACGTTGACTTTGGACTACATCTCTTTGATGGTACATCTCGTGATCCAGAATTCAAGCCAGGGTTTAAAAATGGTGTTCCTGTACTCATTCCACATTACCCTTTAATCACGCAGTTTGGTATTGATTTACAGTATACCGGTGAAGCGATTTTATGGAAGTTAGAAGTTATTCGTCGTGAGACTAATAAGAGCTATTCTGCTGCTGTAGGTGGGTTTGAATATACGCTTCCTGCGATTACAGAAGCAGGTGCTGAGTTAGGTCTTCTTGCAGAATATCATAATGACTCAAGAGGTGAGGTGGCAGCAGCTCCTTTTCAGAATGATCTATTTCTTGGTACCCGTTTAACCCTAAATGATACAGCAGATAGTCAATTATTAGCAGGTGCGTTTCTTGATCTAGATAATCAAACAAAGAGTTTTCGTGTTGAGGCAAGCCGTCGTATTGCTAAAGGCTTAAAGGTTAATATTGAGGGTCAGGTTTTTAC
>CAZWEA010000140.1:0-7103 GCA_964632635.1 uncultured Cocleimonas sp.
CTGACTTAATGGTTGATGGTTGAACAATGTCGCCTGCGCTGTTGCCTAGGGCATTTCGTTCATAGGTAATAATAGCTGCAAAATCGCTATCGCTTAACTGTTTGCCAAAGGCTTGCATGGCTGTTCCTGCTTTACCATTCAGCACTATACCAATGTGAGTTTTCACATCGCCAGATGCGATTGGACTGCCTGATATGGCGGGGAATACACCAGGAATACCTTGACCAGTAACACCGTGACAACTTGCACAGCTACCACTGTAAACTTTTTGACCTTGAGCCATAAGTTCGTCTTTAGCCCATTCTCTATCGCCAGCAGCAGCTAAAGCTTTTTGCTTTTCTTTCTGTTCGATTATCCATGTCTTGTAATCAGCTTCAGATTTTGCCTCAACTACAATAGGCATGAACCCGTGATCTTTACCACAGAGCTCAGCACATTGACCTCGATAAACGCCCACTTCATCGATTTTCGCCCAAGAGTCATTAATGAAACCAGGGTTAGCATCTTGCTTAACACCAAGATCACGTACCCACCAAGAATGGATAACGTCGTTTGATGTCATAAGAAAACGAATACGCTTTCCAGTAGGAAGAACAAGGCGGTTATCAACATCTAATAAATAGTTAGGGTGTTTTGCACGAGCTACATCATCGCGTGTTGCATCGGCACTTGCTTTATCGAGGCTACTAAAGAAGCTAACACCTTCATCTAAGTATTCGTATTGCCATTTCCACTGATAGCCCGTAATTTTCACGGTCATATCTGCTTTTTCAGTATTTTCAAGATCGATTAACACTTTCGTGGCAGGGAAGGCGATGGCGATAAGTACAGCGAGAGGGACTAAAGTCCAAACTAATTCAACAGCAGTACTTTCATGAAAGTTTGAAGCTACAGCGCCACGTGATTTGCGGTGAAAGATCATTGACCAAATCATCACACCGAATACTAAGATAGCTATACCAACACAAACCCAAAAGATAAGCATGTGTAAGCCATATATATCTCGACTAATAGAGGTAACACCTTCTGGAAGGTTTAATCCGTATTCAGCATAAACTAGCTGGGGAGTAAGTATTATTGACAAAAGAATCGTTTTTGTTAATGAAAGATTCCTTTTTAGATGTGAAATAAATGATAGATGGGGTGAAAACCTTTTATCTAGCATACAGCCTCCTCTGATATGCATGTTTTAATAATCCCGTTAAAAATTATTAAAACTCTCCTTGTTTGAATTCAATATATAAATCAATGACATTAGAAAATTCTAATGTTTGTGAAATTGTCATTGATAAATATCAAAAACTGCGTAAATATTTTCGCTAGTCTACAGTCTCAAAAAAAATTTAGCTATAATTTTGTGTCATATTACGCACTATTTTTGTGCAGTCAGAAAATGATGTACGCATTAATTATGCTTATCTGTAGCCATGACTGAAAATTATAGAGGGAGCATTAAGCTGGTTATGCGTGCTAGTATTCTAGAAATTTTTAAATAGGACTAATAATTCCATGTCAGAAAATGCTTCATTATTTCGTAAAATACTGGGTTTCGCAGTATTTCTTGCACTTATTGTTATTGTACTAGGTGCGTATACGCGCTTGTCAGATGCAGGACTTGGTTGCCCAGATTGGCCTGGTTGTTATGGGCAGATCAGCGTTCCAGATAAGGTGATTGGTAGTGATTTTGAACGTCCATTGGAACATGGTAAAGCATGGAAAGAAATGATTCACCGATATGTTGCAGGAACGCTAGGTGTCTTGATACTAATAATTTTATTTATGGTAATTAAAGGTTTACCAAAAATAAGACAGTCAATTTCATTACCGTTATTGCTTTTAGCAACAGTAACTTTTCAAGCGCTTCTGGGGATGTGGACAGTTTCATTGTTGTTAAGTCCGATAATTGTAACGGCCCATTTAATGGGAGGCATGACAACATTATCATTATTATGGTGGCTCTTCTTAAATCAAAAAGTTAATAGAGATAAGCAAGGTTTGTTAGTGGCATCACCTGGTTTAAAGTTTCTTTCTGCTCTAGGCTTATTGTTTGTTATTGTTCAAATATTCTTAGGTGGTTGGACAAGCTCAAATTATGCTGCTGTAGCCTGTGGTATTGATTTTCCAACATGTGCATCGCAGTGGTGGCCAAAGATGGATTTTATAAATGGCTTTGATATTTCGCACAAGCCTGGTGTAAATTACGAATTTGGTGTGTTAGATAGTCCAGCAAGAATGGCAGTACAAGTTGTTCACAGAATAGGAGCGCTTATAGTCTTTGTATATTTGCTAGGCTTGGCAGTTAAATTACTAAAACAGTACAAAAAAATATCAGTTATTCTCATGTTTATTCTTTTCTTGCAAGTTAGTTTGGGCATTATGAACGTAGTTTTTGCTTTGCCACTTGCTGTTGCTGTATTACACAACTTAGTGGCTGCTTTTTTATTGCTGACTTTAGTGGCAATTAACCATAAGGTTTTTAAGGCATAGCATTTTGCACTTTTTTTGTTATATGATCATGCACACTTTTTTATTGGAATTACTCAATGGACGCAGGTAAGAAATCATTTTTGTGGCTAATAGCTGTCTTTGTTGCGCCCATTGCGCTGGGTACATTGCTCTTTTTTAATCTAGAAAGATTAGGTTTTGAAAAAGGGTCAGTTAATTATGGTACTTTAATTCAACCCGCTTTTCCTGCTCAATTGCATGACTTAATGCAGGAGAATAAGTCAGCAGCTAAAGAAAAAACCTTAGCAAAAAAGTGGACGATGTTATATATCGAACCCGATGATTGTGATCAAACCTGCTTAGATCGGTTGCAGTTAATTAAACGTGTTAGATTGTTAATGAATGAGCAAATGCGCCGTGTACGAACTGTTTTAGTTTCAAACCAACAAGTAAGCACTTTGATTTCAACAAAAGAAAATCCAGACTTGGTCTTAGCCCATGTCGATATGACATCTTCAGAGTTTTTAAAACAGTTTCCAGAGTTGGCTAAAACCCCTGTTTACCTTTTGGATCCTCTTGGGAATTTAATGATGTATTACCCTCAGGCAGATCCAGATATAAAGAAGGTTATTAAAGATTTGCTAAAGCTCCTTAAATATTCTCATCTTGGATAGCTCTATTGATATGATAATACAACTTAATATGGCTCACAATTATGACGAATGAGACTACTAGCGAGACACCTGTATCTATGCCTACAGTCGCTGATTTTTTAACACTCTGTAAAGTTAAGGTAGTTACATTGATCATGTTAACAGCGGTTGTTGGCATGTTCTTGGCAGTGCCCGATCTTCCTCCTATCCATCTAGTAATATTGGCATCTATTGGTATTGCGTTTGCATCTTCATCAGCTGCAGTTTTCAATCATGTAATAGATCAGAAGATTGATAATGAGATGGCAAGAACTCATAAGCGCCCATTGCCAGAAGGTAAAATTTCATCAAAGACAGCATTGATTTTTGGCATTGTCATTGGTGTCATTGGTATAGGTGTTTTGGCTATCGGTGTGAATATTTTGACAGCAATACTCACTTTGCTAGCATTAATTGGTTATGCTGTTTTTTATACTATGTATTTGAAAAGAGCGACACCACAAAATATTGTTATAGGTGGTGCCGCAGGTGCAGCACCTCCATTGTTGGGTTGGACAGCTATTACTAACTCGATCGAGTTGGGTGCTTTATTGTTATTTTTAATTATTTTCATATGGACGCCACCACATTTTTGGGCATTAGCTATTCATCGTAAAAAAGAATATGCAAAAGTAAATATTCCTATGTTACCTGTAACCCATGGGCATTATTTCACCCGCATTCAGATCCTTCTTTATACAATTTTATTAGTTGTGATCACTGTTATCCCATACCTAGTGGGAATGAGTGGTTTAATTTATCTTGTTAGCGCGATGGTATTAGGCCTTGGTTTTTTATATTTTGCGGTTCAAATGCTACGACTACCCGAAGACAAGCAACTACCCATGAAAACATTTGGTTATTCTATTAACTACCTCATGATTTTATTTGTTATTTTATTGATTGATCACTACTACTTGATTCGGTTAACTTAGAAGGTTCTATGGAATTTTTACGCATAATAAAAAGTGTCATGTCTGCGATGATAGGTGTACAAAAAAAGAAAAATCTCGAGGAAGATTTCTCTAAAAGCAGTGCTACACCTTTTATTATTGCAGGTATCATAATGACCCTACTGTTTATTATTACAGTGTGGGGGGTTGTACAGTTTGCCCTGAGTGCCAATAGTTAACATCAAGAACATTATGTAGTAATCTTCTAATATACTGATTTTAAAATATATTTACCTAACTGCTTTCTGCAGTGTTACACTGAATTCACATTCTCAAAGGTGTATTTCTTATTAGCCTAACTTATTCCACTAATATAGAATATTTTACTATTCAATCCTTAAATCGAATCATTTATATACTATTTAATTTGACATTTATCAAAATTAAGGGGATAAGAGTCTAAGAAACTTAGAATTCAAGTGTACTCGATAAATACTTGAAATTATTTTTGAGAGTTTGGTAATAACAATAATAATTTACTCATCACAAAGGAGATTTAAATATGGCGGTAGCCCAACAAGACATACTTCATGAAGAAGAAGAGTTTGATTACTCACAGAAAATAGAAATTAGGAAACTAGACAGTAGCGCACCAATGCGTTGGCTGAGTAAAGGTATTGCTGATTTTAAAGTTTCTCCGATGCTTAGTCTTAGTTACGGTATTTTATATGCTGCCGTCGGTTTATTATTAATATGGTTAACGTATACAAATCCTGTTTATACTTTTGGTATGGTAACAATCTTTTATTTAGCGGGTCCTGTAATTGCAGTTGGTCTTTATTGTATGAGCCGCCATATTGAGGCAGGTGTTAAACCAAGCTTTAATGAAGGCTGTAGAGCGATGTGTTACAACCCTGTTGGTATAATTGGCTTCTCTATAGTGATGGGAATGTTGATTGTATTTTGGACAATAATAGCAGCTGCTTTATTTGCCGTTTATTTTGGTGGCATGACTATTTCAGGTGACATACTTGCCACGATGATGGCCAATAAACAAATTGTACCTTTTGCTGCGATAATGGCTATTGTCGGCTTGTTCTTTGCTGTTGTTAGTTTTTCTTTAAGTGTTATCTCAATCCCTTTAATGACACATAGAAAAGCAGACGTTGTAACAGCGATGGTGACAAGTGTTAGAGCAGTTAAAAAGAATCCTGTAGTTATGCTAACTTGGGCATTTGCGATTGTTGCTTTAATAGGACTAGGTTTTGCATTTGCTTTTGTAGGTGTTGCAATCACACTGCCTATCGTTGGTCATGCAAGCTGGCATGCTTACAGAGAGTTAGTAGTAGATGATAGAATTATGACCGCTGATGAATGTGATTTACCCGTTTTCCCTTATATGCGTGGAAAGCTAAAGTAATCATTTTTCAGGAAAAATTTAAAAAGCCCTTATGTTTTCATAAGGGCTTTTTTTTAAGCTGAAATAAACAATTAAGTTATTATTTAACTATCACTTCTTTGAAAGCATATGTCATCATCGAGCTGTGAAGTACGCATAATTATGTATATTTGCTAGAATAAACTAACAATAAACCAGGTAGAAAAATGATAAAAATTATACTTCCTTTAGCTGTTATAGCGTTTGTATTAGGAATAAGTTTGGGCCTCACATTTTTTGAAGACAACAGTACTCCAAGTGCATCACAGATGCAGTATCCCGCTGGTGGAGATTTTCTATTACACGATGGAGAGAAGGATGTTCACCTCACGGATTATGATGGGAAAATTCGTTTTATTTTCTTTGGCTATACGTCATGTCCTGATATTTGCCCGACAGCATTATCGTTTATCAGTGCGTCATTAAAGCAGCTAACAGAAGATGAAAGAAAACAGGTGCAAGTATTTTTTATTAGCGTGGATCCTGAGCGAGACACAGTGGAAAAGTTACGTGATTATACCAAATACTTCCATTCTAATATTATCGGTATTACCGGTTCAAAATCAGAGATTGACCAAGTTGTAAAAAATTATGGAGCAGCATATCGTAAAGTAGAAAATGATTCTGCTATGGGTTATTTAGTAGACCATTCAGCCTCTGTCTACGTGGTTGGTAAAAATGGTAAAATTGTAGATATGTTGCCACATGGTTTACCCGTAGAAGCCATTACTAAAACTATTCGTGATTTGATTTAGCCTATTTTTGGAGTTGAACAAGGTAAGGTAAATATAATCCTTACTCCTCCAAGATCAGAGTCTTCACAGCTTACTTTACCATTGTGTTGAATCATGATGCTTTTCACAATGGCAAGACCCATACCATACCCACCCAATGTTTCCTTATTTTTCTTCTGTCTGCTTTTATCTAATTGTGTAAATGGCTCAAAAATTTTCTCATAATTACTTGCGTCAACCCCTAGTCCATTATCTTCAACAGAAAGATGGAAATAGTCATTGTTAAATTCTGTAGTAACTTTGATTTTTGGTGTTTTAGAATTGCTATGAGTAACGGCATTATTAAGAAGATTATTTAAAACACGTGAGATGAGATGAGCATCAAAGTGTAGCTTGCCTTTAGCTTGAATATTAATACTTAATTCAATATTAGGGTGGTATTCGATAAAGCTTTCAAGTTCATTATTCAGCCACTTTTCTACATGATGCTCTTGAATATTTAACGATTCTTGTCGTTGCAAGCGTGTATAGCTGAGTAGTTCGCTGACTAAATCTTCAAGTGAGGCGATGTTTTGTTTAATTTTAGTGGTATAAATTTCTCTTTCTTCTTCCGTTTTACTGGTTTCTTGCATCTCTACAGCAAAATGTAAGCGTGATAATGGTGTTTTAAATTCATGCGAAACGGCATTGGTTAAATCCCTGTGACCATTTAATAAACCTTGGATGCGGGAAGCCATATCATTGAATGAGTCAGAAATAGGGAGCAAAGAAGAGTTTTTTGATAGATGAATACGTGTATCCAACTCTCCGCCCCCTAAAGATTTTGCTGCTCTTTTTAGTATGTTCAACTCCTTCTTAAATAAGAAAAGCCATAGAAACGCACCAATGGCGAGTAATATTG
>CAZWEA010000141.1:0-7044 GCA_964632635.1 uncultured Cocleimonas sp.
GGGTGCCTGATACAAATAGAGCAACTATTTATACACATAGTAAAAAAGAAGTGCCAGTTGCGAGAGGGTTTAGATCTGCGGTTATGCAAAGACTTGGTCTAAAAGGCGATGATGTAAGGTAATACCCAATAAATAACCCACCAATATTGCACCGTATTTTTGTTTGTCTTTGATCTTGTTGCGTAGGGCGCATAGCACTATGTAACCATAGCAACACAAAAAGGCAAGTAAGATGGGTGGGTTACTTATTGCGAGTTGCCTAAGTTAATATACTACGGATAAAAATCATTCTGTGTAAAACCAAATAATTTCATAATGAAATGAGCGACTTCATTGTAATCAATTCAATGTTCACTAAAAAATCGCTTGTTTTTGGTAGGAAAATAGTAATAATTTCAGGTGTTTATTGCTTTGTGTGCCGGTTATCTTCTCCAGACATATAAGAAAGCAATTCAATTATGTCAGCACGCTGTAATTTAAGATTAGGCATCGGAATATTTTTATATTTTTTAAATAAGGCCGTTGCGATAGGGTCTTTCTCTGCAAGCATTTTATCTGGCTCTTTCAACCAGCGAGTCAGCCAAGTCCTGCTACGAACTTTAGTGACTCCCAAAAGATCAGGACCAATTCCATCCGACTCTCCAATAGAGTGGCATGCACTACACCGAGAGCGAAATATTTCCTCCCCTTTTGAAATGTTTCTTAATTTAGGCGCATTGGCATAGCTATCCTGCTGTCCAGTCGGGGTTTTCCAATTATGTAGCCAATCACCTAATTGTGATGCTAATACGTATGGGTTCTCAAAAGGGGAGCGTTTCATCCAGCGGCCTGTCGCTTCATTGCCAATGATTAAGCTAATGTTGTGATCATCTGGGTTTTTAGGGTTGTTTTGAATATCCTCAACATACAAGCCTAGTTTACGTTGGATAGTGGCTATCTCTTCTTTGTTACCGGTTAAAAAAGTCCAGCCAGGGCCTACTTTAAACCTTTCAGCATATTCCTTTAGAACTTCTGGCGTATCATGCTCGGGATCAAGACTGATCGAATAAAAAAATATGTCCTTCCCTACTCGGTCACCAAGAATTCTCTGAACAGACCTCAAACTGGCAGTTTCCAGTGGACATGATGCACCGCATTTTGTGAAGATAAAGTTAATGGCAACGACTTTATCTTTTAAAAGGTCATCATAAAAACGTACTTTTTTTCCTTCGTGTGTTGTTAATAGTGTATTAGGGAAATAGTCCGCCCCCCAAGGTGAGTTTTTTGGTGCAGCAATGGCGATATTGCTACTGAATAAAATGATCGCTACAATCCAGCGGAAGAGTTGAGTAGCATGGCAATGGGTGTGATTAAACATAAAGACAACCTAACTTTTAAACTATTTTTAAATTTTCATTAAAAAAGGTTCCCAGAAGCACCTTATAAAAACAATGTCTCTGAGAACCTTCAATGTTAAATGCTCAAGGATTGACTATTCAGTCAATTCAGCATCAGAAGCAAGAATACGACCTCTATCCATTTCAGCAGAGGCAGCACTGACAGACTTTTTAACTGTTGTTTCATTTGAGTCCGCCGACAAAGTATCGGTTGTCGCTGTGACTTCAAGGGTGGCTTCAACATCACCTGTTCGGAAAGTTGGTAAAGCAAACGAATCAATATACGTCACTCCATCCCAAGTGGGTAGTGGTGTTGGTAATAGGATTGTCTGTCCAGGGTTCTCAATATCCCAACGTAGTAACATTGCATGATCTTCATGTTGGGTATTATGACAATGCTCCATGTAAGTGCCTAGGAATTCACGAAAACGAATAGCGATATCAACACTTCGGCTACTATCAACTTCAGGGCCAATTCGATACACATCTTTTCGTGCATACTGCTCCCAAATAGGCGGGGGGTTGCCATCACGATTTAGTATTTTTCCTTCTTCAAAGTGAACATGAATCGGGTGAGACCAGCCACCTCCCGTACCATTGATAATATGCCAAATTTCAGCGGCTCCAGCAACGGGGGCAGCTGATATGCGACGTGGATCCATACCTAAACCATCACCATCATCAGTTTTAATAGTCCAAGGCATTTCATCAGTACCACTAGAACGCCCAAACTCAAAGGTACGATGTAAAGCATTCTTTAATTCATCCCCTGTAAACGTTGGTTGAGGAACCATTATTTGTTTACCAGGCTCAAAATCAACTGGGTTCATACTAAGGTCTGTTCCCGTATAAGCTTGTACTCGAAACTCTAAGAACTTACCTACAGCGGGGTCACCATTTACCCAGCTTGTTGTTGTTTGCTCTGCTTTATAAGCACCTGACAAGATATCTGCAAGTGGGATGCTCTCAGTGCTCGGCCCCTTGCCATCTTCATGCTCCATTAAGTTGACCATATAAATTTTAGTGCCTGGTGCAAACTGGGAGAAATCGACAACGATATCATAACGTTCAGCAATTGCTTGCGTTGGTAACTCAGCATTACTGAAAGGTATCGCATGCTCCATGATATTTCCATCATTAGCAATCATATGAAAAGGAACTCTCTGTCCGCCTTCAGTTACAACTGCGATTTTAATATAGCGTGAAACAGACCCATTCAGAATACGAAAACGATAGCGACGTGCTCGTACATCCATATAAGGCTTATATAGCCAGTTAGTTAATAATTGGTCACCTAAAAAACCATCTAGATTAAAAATATTAAAGAACAGTTGGCCTGTGTTATCCCAGGCTTTATCAGCAATTAATAGGTTAACATCGTAATCACGGTTACCCCAGTCAAGAGCTGAACCACTAGGTAAGCGTAAATTTACGCCATCATTAATAGCTTCATTACCACGATCCATCGCACTGTAGTAATTCATCATTGCTGCATTGCCTTTATAAACATTTGGTGCGGTAAAGTCGAGCATATGATCGTGAAACCAATGAGTACTCATGGTTTCTCTAAAATCGCCACGAAGTTTGATTGTTCCACCATTACCATCAGGCGTTGCGGCACGAGGGTCGGATGCATCGGTGTTAATATGATCATAACCAGCTAACTGAATTGGCCAGCGATAATCATAGAATTGCCCAGGAAAAAAGAAAGCTTGGGCATAGCCATCACTCTCCGCGGGAGTGTGTCCGTTATGTTCATGCGTAGTAATGGTGTGCAAACCAAATCCAAAATTTGCAGATGGATCTATAGGCAGTGCATTGTAGTGACGCATTAATACGGGGAAACCGTACCTTGCCGAAAGTAATTTTGGTGGAAATGTTCCATCAAATGTGAAGACTGCATTAGGGTCTTGCACAGGCATGTTAGGGTGAAATTTTACCGCGATACCTGCTGTTGTACCATCAAACCCTGGCGCACCGACAGTGTTGTGATACAAGCCGCCGGGGCCAAACTCACCTTGATTGTACTGGTGTAATTGGCGGGCATCACGCAAACCTAAATTAGTTCTAGCTTCTGCTTGGGCTGTTTTAAAGTATGTGGTTGGAGCAAACTCATCAAACCGCTGGTGCGCCCATAGCTCTCCAGAAGGCCTGCCTTCTGCGGGTGGAGTATCCAACTTTCGTCTTAAAAATTTTTCTATATCTTTCTTCCATGGGTTTGAATCAACCTCATTAGCTAGTCGCGTTGGATAAGGAAAGATGCTGTGAGTTAAAAAACTATCTAGTGCCTGGCTGTCTGGGCCATGTTTTGCACTGGTAGGCCGAGGAAATGAAGGGCCTTCAGTAACTGCGTTTGAGGCTGGCATAGTTTGCGGTCCAAATTCCTCAAATCTTAATACTTGTTGTGTAAATTCTTGAGCATTAAAAAGTGGGCTGGGTGGAGCCCCTGTTGGAATGTCGAATTCAGTGCCAGTAGTGGTGCCGCCACCACCATTCCCACCACCAACACCTGCAGGTTTAGCTGCATAGGTTGGTAAGATAGAGCTGATTAATAGCGTACAAATTACTGAGGAAAGAATGTGTTTCTTTGATCTTTTTGAAATTGATAAATTTATCATATATATACCATTATATATAATTAACAATACCTTGCTAGGGAGGGCTGTTGAATAGCAGTATCCCCTAGCAAGGGCCTCTTTGTTGCCGAATGTTTCCTTTTTATTTAGTTAAGCCTCCCTTGCATATCAAATAAATTGCCCGTATTAGGAATGCATTGTGTCGAAGAAAAGCCAGAGGCTCCCACAGCATCTAATGTTGCGAAAACCGTATCGGCTTTACCATCACCATTATCATCTGTTGCAGTATGTCGAACAGGTACTGATAAAGACGGATGGTCAAATGGTGCTTTATCGCAACGCACTCTTTCATCTGTGAGGGTTTTAAGGAATGCAACCAAATCTGATTTTTCTGTCGATGACAGGTTCAATTGAGTAATATCTGGATCAAGGTTGCTGCCTTTTGGGCTTGGGTCGATAGGATTTTTATCACCCAATTTTCCCGTGCCACTGTTATCATCGCCATTGTTACCTCGACGGTTTCCCCCACGATCATAAAAATCGACAACTTGCTCTAATGTAGCCGCTGACCCATTATGGAAATAGGGCGGTGTCAAGGCTATATTTAACAAGTTAGGCGTTTTAAACGCGCCATCAACCGCGACTCTTTCTGTATCAGGGTCGATTAATGCTATTTGTGCAGAAGAATCACAAGGTGATATTTGTGAATCAATTTTTTCTTCAAAAGTACAAGGGTCAACTTCAAATGGATCAGGGGCATCGATACCTCTCAATTTATCTAAAAACTGACGGGTAAATGATAACGGGCTACCATACGGGTCTACACCACCCACTGCAATATCTTGTACAGTCGGCGTGACACCAATATTGTAAAAGCCATTATCATATAATGCAGGTTTAACGTTAACAGTTGGATCTGCCATCAACATGCGCTCTACCAGTCCTTCTTCCTGGTTTTCTGCTTGCAAATGGATTGCTGCTTTACTGAGCGTTGGGCCGCTATGACAGTTAACACACTTACCTTTATTGACAAAAAGGTTTAAACCATTTTTCTCTGAATTGTTAAGAGCAGAATCATCACTTGCCATAAAACGTCCAAAAGCACTCTGACTATCGTCATTAACAAGCGATGCCTCGTAAAGCATGACTGAAATACCCCAATACAGAGGAAAATTCAATTCTTGCTTAGTATAGCCACTGGTATCTTTGAGTAAATTACCGCTAGCATCAATCACAAACTTAGCATTTCCTTCGGTATACTTAGGAGAAAATGCTTTTTTAATCATTGATTTATAAGTTGAATTTAGACCTAAACCATTTTTTGAAGCGATACTCCCTAGCACGCTGTCTTTTCTTGAGACCTTCTGGCTTAGTAATGGCTTTTGAAGTAATAGCTTTCGTCCAATATCAGCAAAGGTCCGGCCTGCACAAGACATTTCAAAGTCACTTCTAGGTGGCCCCATTGCTTGAGACGCCAAGCTCCCATTCTTCAGTTCCAATGCTTGTAGGCTAGTATTTCCATCAATATCAGAGACTAATACCCTTGCTCTAGGGTCGTTAATAGTATCTCTACGACCGAAAACATCTACGCCATTAAAAATATTATTTGCCCTGCCATCCCAGAAGTTTCTAAAATTAAAGACAGCGTTAATCGTGGTGGGTGTATTCCTTGGCTCAACACGTCTTGTAGGAAGCCCTTGTACATGAAAAACATCCCCTGATGGAATGTTACACACATCAGATAAGGATTCATTTTTGCCTTTGCGAGATTCTAGGGAGATAAAGCTACCATCATAGGTTCCCATAGATGAGATGACATCATTTGTGGTATAGATTATGCTGGAATTTCTATCCGCGATATCGCTTAATTGATGCGTTGGAAAATCATTTGGAGTCAATGTTATATTGGGTTCAGCAATTTGACCGCTGGGAGTTAAGCCCATGGTTGACTGCGGAGAACGATCATTTTCAGGAACAAGAGAAGAGACTAAACCACCAAATGACTGATCTCCAGACACACTATTTTGATCAATGTCTCGCTTATCCAAAAATCCAGGTGACAATTGGTTGGTAATACGAGGGTCTGCGCCTGCTTGAAAATGACAGCTAGCGCAAGCTTGTCGATCACTACCAACAGCAACATCCCAAAATAAAGCCTTGCCTAAGCGAATTGCTGCTGGCTTATCTATTACGATTCCATCCAAGCTGGGTAGGGGGATGGTTTTATCGTTTAAAGTGCCGAGTAGGGAGCGAGCGTCAGGTAAAACTTCAGTATCAGTCCCGCCACCACCACCATCGCCACCACCAGGTCCGGTTGATGGTTTAGCTGCCCAGGTGGGCTGTGATGCAGCAATAATTAGCATTATTGATGCGTTAAGTAACATAGTTTTTTTCATTGTTAATGCCTATTTGTTATTATTTTTTTATTGATATTTAAATTGCCGGAATAAACTAATGAGTGTTTAATCTTGACTAGCCGAATATGAGTTATTTTTTGTCGACAAATCAAAGAATAAAAAAGTCAAAAAAACCTTTAGAGTAGTGTCACAGCTTTCTCTCGGGTGTAGTTGATATATACAGAAAACAATGTTTAATTGCTCTTGTTTATTCTGAAAGAGTATTTAACATTATTCGGAAGTTAAATAAACCCCCCAAAAGGGGGGTTTATTTAGGCTAGTGTTAATTATCAGTGGCGAATATAAAAAGTAAGCTATCTTTTACCGTAAGTAGCCGCCCTTTATCGGTTCTTTGCGGTAAAATATCCTTGTGTTTTTATGTAAAAAATTAAGGCTATTTATTGCTCCAAACTCTGAACCGAGTGCTTTGTTTCATACCAGTATGATCATAGTAAAATACGGGATAACCTGAAACATTTTATCCACTCAAAATTTAGAAGAGCCAATTTATTTCTCTAGTAGTTATTCCCTAATGCTAATAGTTCTCTAGCTGATGAAATACCTAGTTTTTTATAAATATTTTTAATGTGTGATTTAGTGGTGTGGTAGCTAATACCTAGATTATCAGCAACTTGAGATGGGGGTAGCCCTTTTTGTAACCAGTGAATCACTTCAGTTTCACGGCGCGTTATATTT
>CAZWEA010000142.1:0-7013 GCA_964632635.1 uncultured Cocleimonas sp.
TGGCGCAGGTACTACAACCAATACAGGTATCGTCATTAATGGCAATTTGTCCACTAGGTTCTCGATGAATTGCACCTGTTGGACAACCAATCATACAAACCGGGTCATGGCAGTGCATACAAGCATTAGCTACCATAAAATGATCATACCTTCGCCCATGCCGGTTAAAACGAGGATTATTATTATGCCCTACAGCACAAGCATTAACGCAATCATCGCACCGAATACAACGATCCAGATCTATTAACATACTAGCTGAACCATTTATGTAGCGATAATCACTCATAAAATCTAACATGCCATCTGAAATACGCAGATCCTTTGCATAGTCTTTATTTTCACTGGAAATAGTTTCCAGCTCCAATAAGTTTTTATCTATTTCTGAGGATGACATTTTAGGTAAAACAAATTGTTCGATTATATGATAAGGAACACGTAAAACATCCGTATAGCCAACTGCATATAGACTTGTCGCCAATGGAATACTGTCCTTATTTTTCCAATTATGTATCATCACTTCCAAGCCAAAAGTATCTCCTTTGTTAAGATATTTTAAAACCCGATGACCATGATTGTATTTATTACTTACACGAGCAATACCAGAACGTATAAATAATAAACCATCGGCATAATCACCTTCTGCAACAATTAAAGTTTCATTTTTTAATAAATCTGAAGATTCCTGCTCAACATCTTTTTTATAATCATCTTGCCACGAAAACTCACCATAAGATTCAAACAACGAATGTTCAATAACCTGGTCTTGTTCATGTTTTTCTAAATTTGAAAACAGAGGTAATATACGTAAGGCATCTAGACTGTTCTTTCTATAAAGCATATCCACTTTTTGTCGAAATTCATCATTAAACTTACGCAGTGCATGTAAACCTTGCCAACGAATTTCTAATAACTGACTGTCTGTAGACGCTATAATATGTGCCGTTCTAGGGGAACGGCTTAATGCTGCAATTTCACCAGTAATATCTCCTGATGTTCTTCTAATAACACTTTTTTTTAACTGTTCAATTATTTTAGAATAATTCTTAATAAAGACTCTATGTCTATCATGGTCAACTTGAATATCTAAAGTATTTGATGCATTGTTTTGGTAATCTCTAACCTCAGGGTAAACACTGTTTTTCCATAATCTTGCTATTTCTTTAAACCAATTAGTCGGCTGTGAAACAGGATGACCAAATATTTTATCCGAACTATTAGTGGGTAAAATAATGTCAATATTTCCATCAATAATCAAAAAAGCTGAATTACCATAATCCCCTGCACGAACAACCACCTCCCCTACTTTAAAATCAACCAGACGAGTATGCTCACAAATAATACTTTCTAATGAACGACTTGAGGGAAATTTATCTTGATCAATTTTATTGAAAATTTCACACGCTAGGATATTCTTAATATCCTGCTCTGTCATTCTTGGGCCCCACCATTTTTCTTTATCAATCATAATTTACTTGACTTAATCGTAAGGTGAAACAAATTTTTCTTTCAATATCAAAGCTTCTTTAAGTAGACTCAAGCAAAAGCTCTTAAATATAGAGTTTGTTGTCCTTTTTACCCTAGCTTTATGAAATATAAAGTCGTTGGGTTAACGATAGAACTGTTAACCCAACCTACAAAAAACAATATCTTAATTTATGGTTGAAATACTGCGCCCTTATAATCAGCTGCTGCAGGTAACAAACCATCAATAGCTGCAAACTGAGCTCCATCAAATTTCTTAGCCACTGCCTGAGCAGCAGCACCGACTTTATCTGCTGCACCATTTAGAGCATCTAAATTATTAACTTTAACCTCTGCACTAGAAGCCGCAGTTATAATGGCTGTAATTTCAGCAACTTTTAATTTATCAGCAACTTGCTGTAAATCTGCAGAAGCAGTTTGTTGACGTTTAACCATTGATGTATAGTAAGTTTGTTCTTCAGTCGCTTTTGCAAGCCCTCGTAATGCATACTCTAAATCCAATGCTTTACCAATGATATACATCATACGTAAACGCTCTACTGCTGGTGAGCCATTTACTTTGTCGTCATACCAGACATTATGGCGAACTTCACCTTGGCTCCATTTAACCAATTCAAAATCACTCCCTGCTGTATGCCCCCCTGTATTAACTAATTTTTCATTAGGGACTGTATGACAGCTATAACAGTTTTTACCTACATCATATAAATTAGAAGGTCTAATCATCCCGTTTTTAACTGACTCAGCAAAGCGTGTAACTTTATGCTCTGGTGTTTCATCCGCTGCTTTAACTCCTTTTCCACCAAAATCACTATGAATATCCATCCAACCTTTTGCTGGACCATGACAAGATTCACAGGAGATACCCGCTACTACTTTTGTTTTACCTTTCTTGGGTTTGGATGTAAAATGACAAGTCAAACAATCACTTCCACTTTTCATTCGCTTAATACCCATTTTTTTAGCAATGACCTTTGCTTCTTTATTTCTTGTTAAGGCTTTAAATGTTTTAAAGTGATGGGTTGGTTTCCAAGCTCGGATTGAAGATTTATGACAATTAGCACAAGCTTTAGGTCCTAAAGTTGCCATCGTTTCCGGAGAAACCTCTTTTGAAAATGCGGGGTTTGATAAACCTAGGGCTATCATAGAAAATAGAAAAAAACTTTGGATCCTTCTTATTAATATATTCATAATCTTGATTTCTCTCTTATAAGTTAACATTAAGGAATCAGGCGTCTAATTCCAGTTTATCCTTGGTCTTTGCTACACAGGGCAAGCATAACCCCTCTTCCAATTCAGGTAAATACTCAGGTGTTTCATCGTAGAATACAGAGCCAGATTTAATTGAAGTTTGACACAAACCACACATTCCTCGTTTACAAGAGGAGTCTATGCCAATATTATTATCTTCCGCAAGATCAAGTAAGGATTGCGCCCCATCCCAATTTAAAGTTTTTTGACTACGACTAAAATTAATGGGGATTGATTTATCCAGAGTTTCTACTATTTTTTTTGACGGACTGCCAAAACGCTCAAAATTAACAAAGGATTTGGGGACACCCCAAGTTTTAAGGTCTGCTTCCAAACTATCCATCATTTGAGGTGGACCACAAAAATAAAACTCATAATTGTTACTAGGTAACAATTGTTTTAACAAGTCAATATTTACCCGACTGGCATGATGATATTTTTTCTCTTTTTTATCCTGCTCGGTTGGTCTACTGTAGCAAATGTTAATATGAATATTATCGAATTTATCTTCAATCGCTTTGAAATGTGATTCCATAATATGTTCATCACCATTTCTAATTCCAAAAAAGAACCAGATTTCTCGCTGAGACTTTATATCACAAAGTGCATTCAGCATACTAAGCACAGGGGTAATACCAACGCCTCCGCCAATAAGCACAACAGGCTTATGACTTAACAGGTCTATATAAAATTTTCCACTTGGCGCTCTAACATCAACAATATCACCCTCTTGCAAGTTATCATGAAAATAACTAGAAGAAATGCCACTAGGTACATTTGGATTATCTCCTGGAGGCAATGCTTTTTTTATACTTACACGATAACAATCCTTATTTAAAGGGCTATCAGATAAGGAATAACAACGAAGAACAGGTTTTTTTTCAGTAGGTATATTTAACTTGAAAAATAAATATTGCCCTGGTTCAAAAGAAGGAATTGACATTCCATCATGTGGTTTCAGATAAAAAGAACAGATGCCACTTTTTTTTTCATGTTCTTTTTTTGAAATTGTAAATTTTCTGTAACCTTCCCACGCACCTTTACTTTTATTTTTTGCTAAATCAAGGTTAAGTGCGTGTAACGAAATTTGCTTTTCAAGAACAGACAATTCAGTTTGCCATTGACGTCGCTTATAAACTCCTTCACGTAAAGATGAAAAACTGAGAAAAATAACTTGTAGCAAGACTAAACCACTAATACATAACCCTGCAATTTGAATTAAACTCTCAGTATTCATCAAATCAACCTATTTTAATTAGAATTTAACTGTCATTTCAAACCGTACACCATAGCCAAGATCAGTATCATCTCTAATGACACCAAAACCATCAACCTGAGCTATAAACCGCCGACCAATTGCTTGTTGTAATCGTGCAGCAATTCCAGCTCCTGTTGTATCATTACTTTCATCCGCACGACCTCCGATTTCCATAATAAGTTGTCGCCTATAATTATCAAAAAACATTTGATACCCAATTGCAGCACCATATGCCTGATCTGAGCGGTTGCTTAAAGCAGCAGGAAAAGCCCCAACGCCACGTGCCTCAAAAAGAATGCCTGTTCGTCCTAATGTACCACCTGCTTGAGGATCACGAGCAGCCGAACGAAACTTATTGATTGAAGCAAATCCATTAAGGTACGCAATGTTATCACTATATGGCGGTGTCCAAGCAACTTCACCAAAAAATAAAGCACCATTATCCGCTTGCTCTGATCTTTCACTTAGAGCCCAAGAACCTAAGGCGCGAAATGTCGTCGCAATACCTCCAAAACGTTGTGTAGCACTGAGCCCACCAGTTATAAGGTCGCCTCCAGAATCATTATTAGTATTTACATAAATAACATCTGCATTTAGGCTTGTATATATCGTGTCCCATTGAGAAAAAACAGCAAATAACTCTGCATTCCTATCTTCATGATTATCATCTCGGTGGATACCATTCCAAGCATAAACTGTGCTTATTCTAGCACTACTTAACCAAGGCATCCCTTCAAACCGGAGATTATTACGTGTCAAACCAACAGCATCTACCGTATCATTGATAAGAAAACCATCTTGAAACAGCATTTCCTGACGGCCTACTGAAAAACCTACATCATTCGATGAAAAATCTTCCTTATCCCAACCAGGAAATAACTCAGCGAGATCTCCTTCAAAAAACAAAGTCCGAATGTTAGCATTAAAAGATTCAAAGCCTTTATCTTCAGGTGAAAATTGATAGCCACTCTGACTACCATCCTTGCCTTGTAATGGTTGTATTCCTATAACAACACGCTCCGTTCCTGTTAACTGTAAATTACCAAAAAGATCAAGTCGGTTCGCCCATTCTGAATGTTGTTCTCCATCACCATTATCCCATGTCTGAACTGCTGAACGTAGTTGTCCATACACCCAAAATCTTGGCTGCCAAACAGCACCCGTAGGAATTTTGAACCCAGGCGAAATTTTTCCTGTTCCTAAAAAGGGGTCTCCTATTTCAATGATAGGAGGAGTACGTTCAGGAATATCCTTCTCTGTCTTAAACGGAGGCGCTATATCTGATAAGCGACTCGTCTCTGAAGCATGTACCCCATTAGCTAACAAAAACATAATGAGTCCTAAGCAATGTCCTTTAATATTTGATGACTTTATCATTAGAAACCTCATAATTAATTAGCAGCTTCAACAGAGATCGAAGCTTTCTTTTGCATTACTGTAGTATGACCATTCCTAATTCCATCTGCTATATCTCGTGTGGACATGTTGTAATCAAACCCTACCCCTTTAATTGCATTAATCAAATTAATTGGAACCATGCCGACCTTCAACACCAGATCAAACGTATATTTTCCAGCTCCTGTTAATTTATCTGATGGGACAGTATAAACATGCTTGCGGGTTGATAAAGGAGGGATAGTCATGTGATGTTTTCTAGTATCAGCTGGAAACCCAGATAGAACTGTAGATCGAGTAGAAGGCCTCACAAATGGTAGCGGATCTAAAGATAGGTTGACAGGCAGAACTTGCTCCCTTTCTCCACCACGAATATTCAGTGTTAAAAATTTAGATTGAAGATTAAATAACTGATTATCCTGTGGAATTTCTCCATTATGAACATATAAAGAGTGGCTATCACGAACATCTCCATTTGGGTCAAGGTCTCCCGACTGAAAAATCACTTTCCCTTTGGAATCTTTTATCGTAGCTTGCAACCAAACAACTCGTTCACCATCAAAGCCTGTCGGTGTATTATGCCCTCCAGTAAGGTTTTTAACTTCGACTTCTAGTTTAATTCCCTTACCCTCTTTAGCTTCTAGAATTTTAATATCCCCTAGGCCATAACCATTTTTAAGAACTTCTAACCGTTGAGTCTGAGCCCAGTCTAAAAGTTCAAATTGCTGATCCAACAACTCTTTTGCTTCGTATCGAGCATCAACAGAATCCCATATCTCAGGAAACTTAGCGTCCTCTTCGACATTATCCTCAAACTCATCAGTTCCCCACCCTGCTTTATAGTCAAATAATAACCATTCATCTAGTGTGGCAATTTCAACTGCTTCTTGATTATGAGGAAAAATACCAGGGTGAATGACAGTGTGATCTGGCCCAGCAAAATAATGATTTGTTAACTTACGAGGCGGAGTTGGTTTGGTGTTATCATCACCAAGATAAGCAGCAGGCCCTTCATTATAGCCAGACGCAACACCTTGAACCTTTCCCATATGGCAATCTTGGCAAGAGATACCTTTTTTGGCTGCAGGTGAGTTTTTGTATTCAGCAAATGCCTCCTCTAAACGAAATCCATTGAATAAATTTACATCATGACAAGTACCACAAAAACCGGAATCTGAAATTCTCGGAAAATGCCCTACTTTAAGATGTACTTTTCGCCCAGCCTCTCCTTCTTCTTGGGAAAAGGGGTGATCATCTAAAGCTTGCTTCAAGTTTTTATTCCCCAGAGGGCCTTTTACAGGTGCTTGTATAGAGCCTTCTTCAAGAGCAATACGCCCAGAAACCTTACCAAATTCTGATGTCATACGATGACAAACAATACAGGTAATACCTTCCCTAGAAGTAGGATGTCGATCCAGGTTAGCCATAAAAGGACTCTCCCCTAAAATCATACCTACTGCTGTATGACAGCGTATACAAAAATCACCATTGGTACTACTAGTCAAACTATTAACAGTTTTTTGCATTGCCATATAGACTGGACTCAACTGAGCATAAGCATGCTGAGAAACTGACCACTCTTTATAGTGTTTTGGATGACAGGATTTACATTCATTTGCAGAAGGAA
>CAZWEA010000143.1:0-6999 GCA_964632635.1 uncultured Cocleimonas sp.
TTAAGGATAAAAACAATGCCGAGAGCGAATGATTTAAAGCGTGGGATGATTATAGATTTTGATGGTGTTCCACATGCGGTAAAAACAGTCGATTGTAAAAGCCCATCATCACGAGGAGCTTCTACCTATTATAAAATTCGTTATAACAATCTACAAACAGGTCAAAAGCGTGATGAATCGCATAAAGCTGAAGAGATGCTCAAAGAAGCTGATTGCCAACGAATAAAGGTGTCATTTTCTTATATTGATGGTGATGACTATGTGTTTATGGATAATGAAAATTATTCACAACATAACTTGAGTAAAGATGATCTTGGTGATCAGCTTGGCTATATAGTCGATGGTATGGAAGAGATTACAGCTCTATTAATGGAAGATAGTATTATCGGTGTTGAGTTACCTTCTACAGTAGTTTTGGAAGTAACTGAAACTGCACCACGTTTAAAAGGAGCGAGTGCAACGAACCGTGATAAACCCGCGACCCTTTCAACAGGAATTATTGTGCAAGTGCCTGAATACCTTGAAACAGGCGAAATGATTAAAGTGCATACTGGAACGGGAAAATTTATTTCAAGAGATTAATGTAGTTAGCTACTTTTTGACTTTTGATAACCCTTTAAAATTTCTTCTAGTCCGGGTTTGTTGGTAAAAATCTCTTTTTCATCCAGACCATCTAATTCATGTGGAAATACTAACCAATCATCCGTGGTATGAATGTAAAAATCAGGTTCAATATCTGTTACGTTTCTGTGTGGCTTGAACCAAGGGACTGCAATACGTATATCATGAGGAATATTTCGTCGAGCTTTTCTTTGGAGTGTTTCTATAACTGCTTGTACACTTCGACCAGAATCATAGACGTCATCAACCAGTAATAGGCTATCTTCATTGTTTATATTGTTTAAAATGTATTCCAGTCCATGTACGCGTATTTTTCGACTTTGCTTATCGATACCATAGTAAGATGAAGTACGTATGGCTATATGGTCGGATTCAGTGCCCAAGTAATGTAAGATTTCTTGAACAGCAATACCTACAGGCGTACCACCACGCCAAATACCCACAATATAGTCAGGTTTAAAGCCACTGTTTAGAATTTTTATGCCTAGGCGGTAGGAATCAAGTAGGAGTTCATTGGCACTTATGTAAACTTTGTCCATCTCAGTGTGTGTCCCTTGCCATGTATGCATCGACTTCATCAATCAAACTTTGTTGTTGCTCTTTACTAAGAAAAGCTGAGCTAAAACTATTGCGTGCTAGTAACGCTAAAGTTTCTTTATTATTACCTAATAATTCACTGACAGCCTCATAGTTCTCATTAAGGTAGCCACCGAAGTAAGCAGGATCATCTGAATTAATCATTGCCTTTAAACCAAACTTTAGCATCTCTGGAAGTGGATGATTTTTCATGTCATCAACAACGCATAACTTGGTGTTAGAAAGAGGGCAAACCGTTAGTGGTATTTGTTCAGATACCAGACGTTTCACCAATTCTGGATCTTTTAAGCAGGTATTGCCATGATCAATACGCTCAACTTTTAATAGATCTAAGGCTTCATAAATATACTCAGGAGGACCTTCTTCTCCAGCATGCGCAACAATATGAAATCCTTCCTCACGAGCTTTAGCAAAAACACGTTCAAACTTAGCAGGAGGGTGTCCCATCTCCGATGAATCAAGACCTACACCAATAATTTTATCTTTGTGAGCTAATGAGGTTTCAAGTGTTTTAAAGGCATCATCTTCATCTAAGTGGCGAAGAAAGCACATGATAATAGCAAACGATATATCATATTCTTTTTTTCCTCGCTCAAGTGCTGAGTGAATACCATTTAAAGCTGTTTCAAATGGGATGCCTCTATCCACATGACCTTGTGGATCGAAGAAAATTTCTACATGACGGACAGACTGTTTACTAATCTTGTTAATATATGCCCATGTTAGATCATGAAAATCTTGTTCTGTTCGCAATACATTCATGCCTTGATAGTAGATGTCTAGAAAATCTTGTAACTGGCTAAAGTCATAAGCTTTGTGTAAAGCCTCAACAGACTCATAGGGTAATTCAATACCATTGCGCTCAGCTAGTTCGAACATTAACTCTGGCTCAAAAGTACCTTCGATATGAAGATGTAACTCTGCTTTGGGAAGATTGGAAATAAATGCTTTCATATAAATTTAAAAATAACTAAAAAGAATATTTTACCACTAAACTAACTAGCTGAAGAATTCAATATTTGATATTTTAATCACCAAGGATTTACCTTTGTCTGCAGGCTGCAAAACTATTCGAATCAAGCGACTAATAAGCTTGTGAAAAATAATTGGGTAAGTATCTTTATGATTAGCTAGCTGGAGGGGGCATTTCTTCAAAAGTTGGAATGCTCTCATCCATCACGTCCCAAACGGGCTTACTTTTATTATAGACAATCACATCCGCTTTGAACCATGAGCTATCATCTAAAGAGCCTGCCGCAACACTCATCATTTTGGTAAATACATTGCTAGTACCAAAAAGGCGACTCCCACAACTTGAGCAAAAATGGCGTGTAATTATTGAACCGGTATCGGTTACAGAGTCGTAGCTACTCGTTTCACCTTCTATGACAACATCATCTTTATTAAAAAAAGCATTGGAAGCATGACCTGTCCCCGTGGATTTTCGGCAATCATCACAGTGACATTGTCCCATTTGTATGGGAGATGATGAAATTGTATATTTAACTTTTCCACATAGACACTGACCACATGCAAAATTGTCTTCAGACATAGTTATTCTCCTAATAAATGTTTAGTTGTTGGAGCTATATGGCACCCCCCCCTTTTTTTGATAATTGAAAGAGGTGCCTAAAGGATCTCCTAAAGATTACTTTGGAATACTTCCTTCCACGCCTTCAACATACCAATTTAATTTAGCGAGATCACCATCGCCCAATATCTCGCCTTTTTTAACCACAATCTCACCTTTTTGGTTTTTGATGGGTCCTTGGAAAGGATGAAAACTGCCGTCAACAATCGAAGCTTTTAGTTTATCTGCCATTTCTCTTACATCAGCTGGCACGGCATCACCATAGTCTGCCATTTTAACCATACCCGATTTGATACCATCCCAAGTGTCAGTTGATTCCCATGTACCATCCATTGCCGCCTTAACTCGTGCAATATAGTAATCATCCCAGTTATCAATTATCGATGTTAATTGTGCTTTAGGCGCAAATGCTTTCATGTCAGAAGCTTGACCAAATGCAAATACACCACGTTTTTCCGCAACCTGTAACGGTGCGGGAGAATCAGTGTGTTGGGTAATAATGTCAGCACCTTGATCAATAAGTGTTTTTGCTGCATCACCTTCTTTTCCAGGGTCAAACCATGAGTTTACCCAAATAACTTTCACCTTAACATCAGGGTTTACTTTACGCGCTGCCAGTGTCAGTGCATCAATACCACGTATAACTTCTGGAATAGGGAAGGAAGCAATATATCCAATTACATTGGTTTTTGTCATTTTGCCAGCAATGGTGCCTAAAATGGCACGTCCTTCGTAAAAGCGAGCAGAATAAGTACTTACATTCTTAGAACGTTTATAACCTGTCGCATGTTCAAATTTTATCTTAGGGAATTTTTTAGCCACTTTCAATGTTGGGTTCATATAACCAAAGGATGTGGTGAAAATCACATCATTTCCAGCAGCGGCTAGTTGACGGATAACACGTTCAGCATCTGCTCCTTCTGAGACACTTTCAACATAGGTTGTTTTTACATCAAGTGCCTTTTCTAGAGCTTGCCGACCTTGATCATGCTGATAAGACCAACCATGATCACCTATAGGACCAACATAAACAAAACCAACCTTGGTTTCAGCAACAGCAATGCTTGTAACTAAGCTAAGACTAGTCGCTAGTAATAATGATTTAAGCTTTTTGTGTAACATTTTTTAATTTCCTTTTCTTTTGGGGTTTGTATGTAGAGCCCTTTGGACGAGAATATGGCGAGAGTGAAAATAGCGTAAATTCCCCTGATTTCTTTAAAAGTGAGATGAATAGCAGAGCTATTGATCAAGTTTTTAGAGAAATCAGGGAGAATTTAAACATTTTTAATCCATCATACCTCTCGTGCAAAGGTCTCCTCTACAGAGTTTAGCAAAGATTCAACGACTTGGATGAAAAGCCTTACCTAAACTTGCAGGTGAGTTCAGTTTTATTTTTGATTTGTTACGTGAAATGATAACCAGTACAGCAATGGTGGCTAAATAGGGGAGCATTGACATGATTTGTGAGGGAATTCCAATGCCCAAGGCTTGAGCATGTAATTGCAAAATAGTAATACCACCAAAAAGATAAGCTCCTAGTAAAACTCGACCAATTCGCCAGCTTGCAAAAACTACCAATGCTAATGCAATCCAACCGCGTCCTGCAGTCATTTGCTCGACCCATAGGGGTGAATAAGATAAAGATAAGTAGGCACCACCAATACCTGCCATTGCCCCGCCAAAGAGAGTCGCTAGAAAACGAATCTTAATTACTGAATATCCCATCGCATGGGCAGCATCGTGGGAATCTCCAACGGCACGTAAAATAAGTCCTGCGCGGGTTTTATGTAGAAACCACATTAATACAAATACCATCAGTACAGAAAGATAAACGAGTGCATCCTGATTAAAAAGTAACTCTCCAATAATGGGAATAGAGGACAGAACAGGGATAGCGATTTTGGGTATACCATCGTAGGCGATACCTATCATGCTTTGCCCAATTAAGGCACTTAGCCCGATTCCAAAAATCGTCAAGGCTAAGCCTGTAGGTACTTGACTGGCATGAAAATATAAAACTAAAATAGCGAATATCGCTGCCATAAAAGCACCTGCTAGTGCACTGGCTAAAATTGCTATTAGAGGGCTATGGGTATAATGAACTACGACGAAACCCATAATCGCACCCATAATCATCATGCCTTCAATTCCTAGATTAAGAACGCCAGATTTTTCTGTAATGAGTTCACCTAAAGCGGCAAATAATAACGGTGTCGCAGCAGTTATAATCGTAAGCAGAGCAGGAATCAGAAATTCCATTAAGTTACCTCCGACGTATTTTTAACAGTAAAGAAACGTAATTTATAATGGATTAAAACATCACTGGCGAGCAAGAAAAACAGTAATAGTCCTTGAAACACACCTGTAACTGCTACAGGTAATTTCAAGTTAATCTGTGCTGCTTCGCCACCTAAATAAGAAAGTGCCAGTAACAATGCCGCTAATAAAGCCCCAACGGGATGTAAACGGCCTACATAGGCAACAATAATGGCTGTGAACCCATAGCCAGGTGAGATGCTAGGGAGTAATTGTCCAATCGGACCGGACACCTCTATGGCTCCAGCGAGACCAGCCATGCCACCACCTATTAATAAGGTTGTCCAAATAATTTTAGAATGACTAAAGCCTGCATGTTCACCTGCAGCAGGTGCATCACCCGTTACCTTAATTTTATAGCCAAGCAGGGTACGAGATAAAAGAATCCAGCCAAAAGCTACCGCTAGAAGTGCAATAATGGCACCAATATGTAAACGGCTATCTTCAATTAAAATTGGCAAAAGTGCAGAGTCGCTAAATAATCGTGATTCGGGAAAGTTCATTCCATCAGGGTCACGTAATGCACCATGTACTAAATAGTTTAAGAGTAAGCCAGCAACATAACTTAACATTAAACTAGTGAGTATTTCATTGGCATTAAATTTGGTGCGTAACAATGCCACAATTCCCGCCCAAAACATGCCACCGAGTGCTCCTGCAATTAGGATTAAGGGGATAATATAAAAGCCTGTTTTCTCATAGAAAAATAAAGCCACGGCTCCTCCAAAAATCCCCCCTAATATCAGCTGCCCTTCTGCACCAATATTCCAAACACCAGCACGAAAGCCAAGGGAGAGTGCTACACCGATTAAAATTAATGGTGTTGCTTTTACCATTAATTCAGTCAAGCCATAGATGGTTGAAATGGGTTCAATAAAGAAAGCGTGAAGTGCGGCAAAAGGTGATACACCCATGATTAGAAATAAAAACACACTTGCAATTAATGTTAGAAATATAGCCAGAATAGGAGATAGATAAATCATTTTTTTTGATGGTGTTTGTCTTTTTATCAGTCTTAAGCTAGGCAGCATTTTTATCCCCTTCTTTATTGCCATGTTCAACATTGTTTTGCAATGAAGCACCTGCCATGAGCATTCCTACTTTTTCAACATTCATATCAGATGTAGGATAAAAGCTTGATAGTACACCGCCACAAATGGCTCCAATACGATCGGTTATTTCCATGAGCTCATCTAAGTCCTGTGAAATAACCAGCACTGCGGCACCTTTACTGGCTAGCTCACGTAAGGCTTCTCGAATGGTTAAGGCTGCACCAGCATCCACACCCCAGGTAGGTTGGGCGACAATTAATAGTGTTGGGTTTTGGCTTAATTCACGACCAATAATAAACTTTTGTAAATTACCACCTGAAAGGCTTGCAGCAGGCACATCTACTTGAGGTGTCTTTACGGCAAAATCTTTAATAATTTTCTGTGTGAATTCAGTAGTTTTCTTGTAACTGATGAGTTTTGCTTTAATTAAATCCATGCGTTGATATGCAGTTAAAAAAGCATTATCAATTAGGCTCATCTCAGGCATAGCACCATGACCGAGACGTTTTTCGGGTACACTGGAAAGACCTAGTTCACGACGTTCATTTGGGCCTTTGTTAGCAATAGACTTGCCTTCAATTTGTATTGATTCAGCGTGTTTATTTCGCTGTTCCCCATTTAAAGCCGTTAATAATTCATCCTGCCCGTTTCCTGCTACACCAGCAATACCAACCACTTCACCAGCACGCACTTCTAGATTTATATTTTGTAAAGAAATCCCTAAGGGGTCATCTGCAACCATATTTAAATTAGTAACTTTTAAGCGTTTCCCCCCCAAACTTATTTTCTCTGGATGCTGAAATTCCTGCAAGTCCTCTCCCA
>CAZWEA010000144.1:0-6862 GCA_964632635.1 uncultured Cocleimonas sp.
GTTGAAGAGCTTAAAGCTAATCCTGGCGATGCATTGTCTGATGCTTATGATATGGTTATTAATGGCTACGAGGTTGGCGGTGGTTCAATTCGTATTCATCAGAGTGATATGCAATCAGCTACATTTGATGCTTTGGGTATTTCTGAAAAAGAAGCGGATGATAAGTTTGGCTTCTTACTTAAAGCCTTAAAGTTCGGCTGTCCTCCTCTAGGTGGCTTAGCATTTGGTTTAGATCGTTTGGTTATGTTGATGACGAACACAGAATCTATCCGTGACGTTATTGCCTTCCCTAAAACACAGACTGCGGCGTGTATGTTGACAGAAGCACCAGCAGATGTGCCACGCAAACAGCTACGTGAGTTAAGTATTCAGGTTAAATTGCCTGAAACAGATGCTTAAACATAAAGCCACATATAGAACCTCCTACAAAACGTCGAAAAACAGGGGGGGTGGACTTAATAAATGTATTTTTTATAGTCCACCCCCCCCCTTTTTCGATGATTTGTATTTAAAATTCATTAATAACAGCTCCATATATTCATAATGGAGCTGTCCAACGAAGATAACCTGCGCCTAAACGTCCTTTTAGCACAAAATTTACAAGCCATTCGCATCAACGAAGGCACTATGACGGTTCACGCACTCACCGATCAAGGTGAAGCTAAGATTGTCCTCAATCCTACTATCCGTGATGAACAGTATCTCAAGATTGTTAAAGAACTTTTTTCCTTAAAGATCACTGGATCACCCGGTGGCTATCCCATATTCTTAAAACGCTGGACGCGAATGGGCCATGCCGATAATACGCTAGAACATATGCTGTTATTAGGCGAACCAGAAGCGGTTGTTGCAGTCGTTCATTCGCCAAAGATTAGTCATGATATTGGCGTAAGGGCTTGGTGGGCATTGCCTACAACCGAGGTGGCTATTCGATTGATGGAATACCCCGAAGTTGCAAAGGGTGAGCTGGGTAAAGAACTGGCGGCTTATCTTATGGAGTTTCTCCCTTTTGAAGAGAAGCAAGTCAGCATTGTAAATATGGTACGCCTTTGTCTTCAAGGTGAGCTCATCACACAGGATGAAAAAGAAGAACTTTGGGCGCGTGCCAAACGACGTAATCCTTTTTATGTAGGATTTTTACACGCTGATCCAATACAAATCCCTTTAGATAATGGTTGTTGCAACAATCATGCTCGTATCTCAAAGGCACTTTCTCCACTTATCCTTACCAACAATAGTTATGCTAAAACCTTGTGCAACTTACTTGATGCAAAGGGACAGCGTTGGTTAGAAACCATTAAACTCTCTTTGAAAAAACCTGTTGATCAGGATGTTGTGATTTCATTATTTATCGCCATTGGCAAGTATTTTGATTTACCAATACATACATTAAGACTTGATAAGCGTGGAACTCGCTCAATAGAAATAGCGGTAGAACATAGCCAAACCGTTTGTGAAAAACCCGATAATGATGAGTTAAAAGCCTTGCTCGATACGCTAAATAACGCAGACAAACCTTTGGTAGAAGCCATGTTGATACTGGCACAAATGGGCGAGCATACCCTCATCCCGATATTTAGCGGAAACGAATCGGTTGGGACAGTTATGCGTAAACGTCTATTACCATTAACCACACCTTTATTAGAGAAAGTTGATATACTGATGGGCTGACCCCATAATCACTTTATTACTGTTAATTTGGATGTTCCATGGCTTACTTTGTTTACAAAATTACCCAACCTACCCCTATTGTTAAAAACATGAAATTTGAAAAAGAATTTGAAGAGTTCAAAGAAGCAAAAAGCTTCACACGTGAACTACGTGCTGAACTACCTTTAAATGGTGGTATCACAGTTAAAATGATTCATGCGGCTAATCAATTACAGGCTGAAGAGCTACTGATGGAAAAGCGTGAAGAGACTGTTACGATGGAATGGGAAAAGTAATCGATAAAAACATCATCATTCCCGAATGTTTTTATCGGGAATCTTTTCAGGCTCAGCAGATACTCAAACAGATCCCCGATAGAAACATTCGGGGATGACATGATTCTATTTACAATGGTGACGTGATTAAGCAAGCTCATACGTGTCGCCAAAAACGGTAAACTCACTAAATGGATGAAGAACAATATAAAACGGTATACAACAAGCTAAACCCCAACCGTTGTATCTTCGAGAAATCCATCACTAATCGACGTTGTGATTGCCAATTAAAACGAAAGTTTGTCATTGCTACACGTGAGTGTGTCGCTTGCCAATCTGAAGTTGCAATGTCACGTTGTACCCATGTTTTAGATAGTATGCGAAATAATGCTCGCTTCTCTCTAAAAGTAGTAACGGTTAATGGTCCAATGCCACACAATAAAGAGCTTCAAGTACAAGCAGGCGGTATGTTAGCTTTACAGAACTTAATGACATCAATGCCAGATCTTGAACTAAAGTCTGTTGTTAATATTCACCAAACGATGGAATCAGCATTAGAAAAATATGGTGATACCGAGAATTTACCCTATGGTGAACTCGTAAAAGGTATCGTAAAATATGAAGCGCGACCTAAACGTAAAAAGAAAAAGTAGAACTTATAAAGCACTAAATGAAGAACTTAAAAAGTAGAAAAACATGAAACATTACCCCGTATTCCTAGATTTAAAAGACCGCCATTGTTTAGTTATTGGAGGCGGTTCAGTTGCCAGCCGTAAGGTGAATAACCTGCTAACAGCTAATGCAAAAGTGACTATCATCTCTCCAGAGATTAGCGACTCATTACAGCAACTTGCCGCTGATAATAAAATTACTGTCATTAAGCGTGAATATCAAACAAGCGATATTGCCGTTGCTTTCTTAATTGTTGCCGCAACTGATAATAGCGAAGTTAATGCACAGGTTGCTAAACAAGCAAACAACGCTAATATTATGGTGAATGTGGCTGATAATGCTGAATTATGTAGCTTTATATTTCCTTCAATTTTAGATCGCTCGCCAGTGACTATTGCTGTTTCAACCGGCGGTGCATCCCCTGTTTTAGCCCGTCAACTTCGTATGAAGTTAGAAACTCTAGTGCCGTCAGCTTGTGGACGTTTGGCAGGAATCACCGAAGAGTATCGAGAAAAAGTTAAAAAGCGCTTCCCAGAGCAAGAGCAACGAAAAACATTTTGGGAGAATGCGCTAAAAGGTCCATTCGCAGAATTGGTTTATGCTGGGCAAGATCATTCTGCACGGCTATTGTTAGATGACTTATTAGTAAAAGGTGAAGATAAAAACCCAATGGGTGAAGTCTATCTTGTTGGCGCTGGTCCTGGTGATCCTGACTTACTAACCTTTAAAGCCGCACGTTTAATGCAACAGGCCGATGTCATGGTTTATGATCGTTTAGTATCAAAACCAATTTTAGATATGGCAAATAAAAATGCCGAGCGTTTGTATGTTGGTAAAGAAAAAGACAACCACGCTGTGCCACAAGATAAAATTAATGACTTATTGGTAGAGCTTGCCAAGCAAGGTAAGCGCGTTTTACGCCTCAAAGGTGGCGATCCATTCATCTTCGGACGTGGTGGTGAAGAGATTGAAACACTGGCAGAAAACAATGTTCCATTTCAGGTTGTACCCGCGATTACTGCCGCATCAGGCTGTTCATCCTACGCTGGCATCCCTCTAACTCATCGTGATTACGCACAATCAGTTACTTTTGCTACAGGGCATCTAAAAGATGGCAGTATCAACCTAAATTGGGAACAACTTACCCAAAAAAATCACACCATCGTTTTCTACATGGGCTTAACCGGCATTAGTGTCATTAGCGAGCAGTTACAAGCACACGGTATGTCTGGCGATATGCCTGCCGCATTGGTTGAGCAAGGCACTACGCGTAACCAGCGTGTTCATATTGGCACAGTAGCAACATTGCCTCAGTTAGTGGTTGATTCTGGCGTGCGCGCGCCAACCCTTACTATTATCGGTGAAGTGGTACAACTACATGACAAACTACATTGGTACGAACCAGAAAGACACGTGCAAGAAACCGAGTTTAGCCGTAACAAAGAGCATTCAGGAGCATAAGTAACATGGAAGAAGTAAAAATAAATATCCAAGATGCCTTCAAACGAAATTTGAGTGATGGCGATAGTTGTTCTGCATCAGAACCTTTTGCGCTAAGAACGATTGATGACAGCATGGAACCCGAGTTTGATACCGGCTGTATCATTATCATCGACCCCGGAAATGTTGCACGCGATGGCTCGTATGTGTTTGCAGTAGACAACAAAGGTGAATATATCTTTCGCCAGTTGCGCATAAAAGGGGAAAGACATTTTCTTGCACCACTGAATGATATTTACGACACGATTGAAATAAAATTCAGTCAAATTGAAGGGGTTATTACCCAACGTGCGGGCAAGCGACGTACTTATCATAAACATTATAATTAATGAGTACTCGATCCTTCCTTTATTCTCTATTGAAAGAGAATAAAGGAAGATCTTATTCGATGAGGTCTACTGAACTTCCCCAATATTAATATCGGTGGATATTTGTTGAACTATATTATCCATAGCGGCATTAATTGCGCTCTTTAGTATGTTTGGATTGTTAATTAAAAACTGAGTAGCATTTGTTTTTTCATTTTTTCCAAGGTTGAAATCAATGTTTTTTGTAGCAGTGAAATTGCGAACATAATTCTCAGCCTTTTCAGATGTTTTTAACGTTGTTGATGCATTTACTGTGACGTATTGATGAGTTGCACTCAATATATAATTAGCTTTTACACCTAGAACATTTAAACCTGATTTTAAATCTTTTATGCTTGATTTAACGCCTACACCGTTCTTAAAACTGATTCCAGATAGTTTTCTTAGTTTACCTGCAAAAATTTGACGAGTATTAAAATTCCCAAGAGCTGCTACTATTGGAAGCATTCCTTTCTCACGTCGAGAATTTACTACTGCATCTACACTTGCACCAACAAGGGCTCCTACCAGACCAAATGCTCCTGTACTAGCCGAACCAGAATTACTAAGCTCATAAGATAGTTTATTTGGTGAAGTTAGATTTACCGTTGATACTTTATTAGTTTTTAAATGTTTTCTATCTAGAGAGGCTGGGTTAGAAGAACAACCAGCAATAATTAAAATTAAGATGATAAATATATTAGTTCTTAATATCTTTTGTAGCATTTGGATTCCTTTTCAGTGAAAATAATTGCAGTATTTTTTATGATGTACCCATTTGATAGTACAGGAATTATAAGCTTCATCAATAAATATTATGAAATGTCTTATATTTCCATCCTATTTTCTATTTCTTTGTTTAAGAGCTAAATAAAAGAAATACGTGCCCAAAGCCGCAACCAAGTGCTTAATTGAATGTCCACTCATTATGCCTAATATATCTAAGACTTCATGGTCAAAATGTTCAAGTAGTTTTGCAATAACATAAGCAATCAAAACAGCCACAATATAGCCTTGACCTGTAAAAGGTGATCTATAAAGCCATAAAATTAATGGAATCATAATCACAGGTAGAAATTGAACGAGTATATAAGGGCGTAAATCTCCTACTCCATTCATCTCTGTCATTATCCAATAGATAACTGTAAATATGCCGATAGTAAGTAGTGGGTAGAATATTTTTTTGGCGAAGCTTGTTGAAATATTTTCCCCTAAAATCACGGTAAAAAATGCCATAAAGGAAATAGTCATCGGCAGGCGATCCCAAACTAATGAAGCATTATTAGGGTTCCAATGATAATAAGATGAGCCAAACCCTGTGAAGATTAATCCTATGAAAAATACACTGTAAATAGCTCGAAGTTCTGGTAACCCTCCACGTATGGCTTGTTTGTGTATGGCAAACAAACCCAGAATACCAACAAGAATAAAAGGTAGGTTTGAAACTACATTCCAAAAGTTAGGAATAAAAAGCAGTGTATTTTGATCGCTAAATTGATGATAAGTCTGATCTTGAGCAATGGGTTGCATAAAGAATATTGCTATAAGTAATGACAGCCCAATACTGATTAACAATATCTGTCTCTTAGACTCCAAATCAAATTTGATACGTGATTTAATCATTTACGTGTTGGTAATTTAGCCTGAGTCGATAATCGCTTAACCCATAATGCTGTTCCACCTGCGACGCCAACTGGCATCACAAAAAAGTTTACGAGAGGTATCATCATTAGTACCGTAAGCGTGCCACCAAAACCAAGCGCAAGTGCCCTATTCTTGCGTAATAAATTCAATTCATCTTTAAAGAATAACTCATGATTTCCCATGGCGTAATCGGTGTATTGTAGCGAAAGCATCCATGCCCCATAGGCTATCCATGCAAAGGGTGCAATGAGGTTTACCACAGGTATTATGCTGATTATCAATAACACGGGCAGCCATTTGAGCATGTACAATACTTTCTTCAATTCGCTCATCATGGTTTTACTAATCGTGCCTGCAAGTGCTTTATAGCCACGAAATTCTGGCACTGGCAAACCATTAAGCTTTTGCTCAACACGTTCTGCTAAAAGCGAGTTAAAGGGAGATGCCAATAGGTTAGCCACGATAGTGAAGGTGTAATAAACAGCAATAAATATCATCACGGCAAAAAATGGCCATAGTAAATACTCTAACCATGAAAGCCAGCTAGGCAACCAGCCCAACATTTTATCCATTAAACTATCAAACTGTGACTTTGCTAACCAAATACCCAGAGAAAAAACTACAATATTAATAAGTAGAGGCACTACCACAAAAGGACGAATACCCTTTTGTAGAACCAGTGAAAAACCACTAAAGGCAAAGCCTATGCCTTTGAAAAAACTGTTGATCATAATCTAATATCCATTTTTACTTTATCGTTTTAAATATTTCATA
>CAZWEA010000145.1:0-6836 GCA_964632635.1 uncultured Cocleimonas sp.
GGGATCATAATCTATTATAAGCATACCTTCTGGTATCCTGAATCCAAGATTATGATTAGTGCGTATAGCGTTTTCAAATTTATTTTCTGTTAGTATATATTTTGACCATTTTACTTTTGGCACCTTACCTAGTTTCTTACCTGTTTCTTGGTCCACAGCATCCCACCGGAATAAAGGGAATAACGCCTTATCAGGGAGGTTCAGATAAGGCTTAAAATCCTTAAGGTTGACTTTTAAATTATTCTGTGGTATATTTCTTTTTTGCATTTACTTACCTATTTTCGTTAGGTTTGCGTTCGTTGTGATGTGCAGGAAATCTGCAAATCGCTTATGCCACCCAACTGCACCCGTGGCGGTTGGGTTTTTTACAACATCTTTGAAGTTGCCATTATAGCAGCATACACCTTTGATGTCAACACACTTGTACGCCCGAAACTATATTATAAACCACCCCCACATTGCGCCTGCCACTTAAACAGGTTTTGGCTAGACAAACGTGTTGCTATCTGCCATACTTCTACACACGCTGTAAAGAACAGCGTTTCAAACTCAAACTCAAACTCAAACAATAGGATGAAAATATAATGAGCAAATCACAAGAAGTAATTTTTACATTGCAAGAAGATCAACTACAAGCATTAGCAGGAGCAGTAGCAAAAATCATAAGCTCCACAGACTCAAGTAAAAAAGGAGGGGTATCCTCTAAGTACTTGGAAGATGCGGATTATACAAAAGATACAGTTGCAGCTGCCTATGAAGATGTTGTTGAAACGGTAGGTAAAAAAGAAGCGAAAGCACTACTGAAAGCTTTCGATGCTAAGAAGTTGAAAGATTTAAGTGAAGAACACTACAAAGACTTCTGGACCTCTGCGCAGGAGATGATGGCAGAAGCGACAGGTGGAGGCGGAGATGAAGGTGGAGATGAAGGTGGAGATGAAGGCATTGACCGCGAAGAATTGAAGAAAGCCATTCAAAAAATATCTTCAAAAGATAAAGAGGGCGCGACTGAAATATTGGAAGCAGCTGGACTCAACACAGTACGCGGCATGGCTAAAGCTGATGAAGAGACCTTGCAAAAGCTGTTTAAAGGTGTGAAAAAGTACAACAAGTAACAGGCAATACTAGGAGAGAGCGTTGGTTACGCCAGCGTTCTTTTTTCAACCGCAGGGTTTTATAGGAGCTAATCTGTATGAAGAAACTACCAACTATGAGAAGCAAAGCAAGTTGTGTTGATGTTGTGAGAGCACTTATAACATTGGCGATACTTAGAGTGTACAGATATGACATACTTGGTGTTGTTATCTCTAACAAAGCCTTTCCAACAAAACGGAACACTCACAATGGGTAGAATTTTTGGCTTTATAACATTATTATCAATGTTATTACTCGTAACACCTTGGGAAGAAATTTTAAACAGGAAACTTAAACCCCACCCTTTAAAGGAAACCATCCCTACTGAGCTTTGCATCAAAGGTGTGATGTACTACAGCCACCGTGGGGGCATGTCTGTTGCAATAAGCAGGAGCAACCAAGTTATAGAATGTAATTACGATTCATAAGCCACAGACGGGAAGATGTAAAATGAACACAGCAGAACAGAAAGAACACAGTAGATTTAGCGCATCTTCTTCCTACCGTTGGTTGGTTTGCACTGGGTCAGTAAAAGCTATTGAGTCGTTGCCTACAACACTACAACAAGGAAAAAATTCCTACGGAGCGCGTGAAGGCACAGTAGCACATGCTTTATGTGAGATGGGTTTGAAAAAGCAAAATATATCTTTTCAGCTCGACAAGTCCATTGATAACATACCCGTGACCACGGAAATGTTGGACTATGTTAAAATGTACATCAAATATTGCAATAAAACCCATAAAACATATATTAAAAAGTATGGTAAGAGCAATGTGAGTATGTATGTCGAACGCAAGCAGGAAATGTCAAAACATTTTCAAGGTGAGTCAATTGGTGGCACAGCTGATTGTTTATTTGTAGTGAAAGGCAAATTCATACATGTAGTAGATTTCAAGTATGGAAAGTTTTTGGTAGAGGTTGAGAACAACACTCAACTCATGCTTTACGGTTTACCCAGTATAATAGGAAAATCGAAAAAGTACTGCAAGGAAAATTTTCCTTTTGTTAAATTGACAATAGTGCAACCAAGAGCTTACCACAAAAACGGCATAATACGCACAACCAACATAAAAAGCACAAAACTACTGCGTTGGGCTAAGCATGTAGTGAAGCCTTCGATAAAGCAAGCTGTAAGTGGTGATAGCATATTGACACCTGGTGAAAAGCAATGCTTATGGTGTTTGAAATCAGGCGACTGCAAAGCACAGAGCGATTTCATAGTACGCACAGCGCAACATGAATTTAGCGCAGAGATATTGAAAAAACCAATAAAAATTGATGGCTTGACAAATAAGCAAATACACACTATACTTTCTAACAAACGCATGATAATCAACTGGCTGAGTAGTGTAGAGCATCATGCCACCAGCAAATTGGAGCAAGGAGGTAAATTAAAAAAATATTACAAGCTCGTAGCGAAGAACGCGCACAGGAAATTTACAGTTTGCGATGAGCGTTTGAAAGGCTTCATGATAGCCCACGGTGTAGAGACTGAACTATTGTACGAAGGGAAACGCAAATCCCCAAACCAACTAGAGCAGGTTTTAAAATCCAAGGTGGGGGTTGAACGAGCAAAAAAATTGATGCACACTGTGAGTGAAAAACCGCTCGCAGGTGTTACAATAGTTGAGCGCAGCGACGAACGGCCAGAGTTCGTTGGCAGTGCTCAACAAGAATTTTCTAACATAAACCAAAGGTGATATTCCATGGCTAGCAAAAAATCTAAAACGAAAGCGAACAAGGCAGCAAAAACAGGCGATTTAAACAAAAACAAAAACAAAAACAAAAAATCTAAAGCGAAAGCAGCAAAAACAGGCGATTTAAACAAAAACAAAAAGGTAGAGCAAGTTATTAATGCCAGGATAATAACTAGACCATGTAGAAGTTCTTACATGTTCGTGAACGAACCACGCGAAAATGACGACGGTGACGAAGTTTACTCAAGCATGATTTTGGTGAGGAAAAAAGACTCAGTAACCTTGGACAGGATAAGGGCAGCCACCTTAATCGCGGCAAAGAAGAAATTCGGTGAAAAAGTGAAGCTTGGCCAATTAAGGTTGCCTTTACGGGACGCAAATGAAGAGGAACGCACTGGAGATGAATTTAAAAACACTTTCTTTTTAAATTGTAAATCATATCGGAAACCCGGAGTTGTTGACAGAAGCAATAATAAAGTCATAGGTGGGGAGTGCCAGGAACTGTTCTATTCGGGTGGGTATTACATGTTTAGCTTAACATTTGTTGGGTACGATTCAAACGGCAATAAAGGGGTGTCTGCGCGTTTGAACAATATAATGTTCCATAAGCACGCTGACAGATTGGATGGTGGTTTAGATGCAGAGGATGAGTTCGTGGATTATGCTGATGACGATGATTAGTAGCACGCGCATTTGATCGCACACCTGTGAGGTGCAGCAGGGAAGCTGACTTCAAATTTTGTTAAAACTATTTTGGGAACTGACTACCATGGCAATTGCAAGAAATAAGAAAACAACTAGTGTAGACAAGGATAATTTGGACAACCCTGAAAAATTCCTGCGCGTGTGCGATAAATGCAGTTGGTTCACCACTAACCAATTTGAAGAAGTGGTATATTGTGGCGTCAAAGGACCATTATGCCCCAGATGCTACAGCCCAACAACAGTGATGTAAACTACATAGGTACATAACATGTCGAACTTTAATAAAATTTTAATATTCGTATATTTAATAGTTGCTTTAACAGTGATACTACCCAGTTGCGCCTCGATGGATGAACATATCACTGGGCGCATCAAAGAGATAAACGCGGACTTACAAGGCACGTTCCCAGAATATTGCGAAAAACATGAGCACGACATGGGCAGAGCAATCAGGTTGTTACTGGCCGAAACTTTCTTGCGCTTGTTCGGCATAGATTTAGATCTGCGCAGAGGGATGTGTGAGGACTATTATCTGGAACGAGATGAAAAACGCGACACATATGGCAGTGTAGCCTCAAAAAAGGAGACCTACTATGCGTAGTGGTACTAGTGCAGACCAGATAACTTACGAATATTTTTGTGTGTTAGGAGGGTTGGCAAAAGGCAAATGTTTTAAAATATTGCGCCATAATGGCAGCTACAATTATTTCACGTACCATCTCAGAAACCGTAAAGCTTAACATAAGGAGCCAAAATGGAGTTCAAAGGGTTACCACCTGTGGTATTCGATTTTGAAACTAGGTCTGATGCAAATATAAAGCAAACAGGCGCGTGGAAATACGCTAAACATCCGAGCACCAAAATAATAATAGTAAGCTACAACACGAGTTTCACAGTGGGTGAAACATGTTCTTGGGATATCACTCAGTCGGTAAGAAAACTTAGTTTACTAAAAAGCTTAGCGAAAACAGGCAGAACCCTCATAGCACACAACGCTTTTTTTGAATACTGCATATGGAACTTTGTCGGTGTAAAGCAATTCGGGTGGTGTGAGGTGCCGATAGAACAATTTTTGTGTTCTTCGGCTATGGCTAAGTATTGCTCGTTGCCTCCAAGTTTAGGTGAGGCTGCTTTTGCGTTAGGACTTACCAGCCAAAAAGATGCAGGAGGTAGAAAGCTAATAACTAAATTCTGCAAACCAAGGAGAGCAAAAACAGGTGGCAAGTACAATTCACCTAATGACCACAAAGATGATTGGAGGAAATTTGTAGATTATGGTGTGACTGACACAGATACTACTTTGGAGCTTGTGAAACGCCTACCGCCGTTACCTGAATACGAACGCGCTGTATCCACGATGACAGATCGCATGAATTGCAAAGGTGTGTACATAGACATGCCAGCAGCAAAAGCCGCCTTGCAATTAGAATTAGATATACAATCCAAATATAATAAAATAGCATGTAAGTTATCGAAAGGTTATTTTGACAAAGTGACCCAAAGAGCGAAATTGATGGAATGGTGCAATGAACAAGGATTCCCAATACCAGACGTGCAGGCGTTAACGATAACTAGGGCTTTAGCTGAAAAAAGCATACCAAAAAAAGTTAAAAAAGTGTTAGAGATAAGGCGAATATGTGGGTCAACGGCAGCAGCTAAATATAGGACAATAATAGCTAGGGTGGCTGATGATGATAGAATACACGAACTGCTAAGCTACCACAGGGCCAGGACAGGACGCTTTGGAGGCATGGGCTTCCAGATACAAAATTTAATGCGGCCAACACTACCTTATGGCACGGATTATGATAAAGTCATAAAGTTGATAAAAAAAGGTTCACTTAAGAAGATAGAGGAAAAATATGGCAACCCTATGAGTGTCATAGCAAGTGCCATACGATCCACTATAACAACGAAGCCTGGTATGACATTGGTTAGTTCTGACTATTCAGCCATTGAAGCTAGAGTCTTGCTGTGGGTGGCTCAGGATGAGAAGGGGTTGGATATTTTCAGGAGGAATGAAGACATATATTTGTATATGGCAGCTGACATATATAAGGTGCCGTTAGAGTCACTAAACAAGAAAAGTGAAGAAAGGGTTTTGGGTAAAGAGACAGTGTTGGGTTGCGGTTTCGGCATGGGCAGCGTAAAATTTAGAATCAACTGTAAAGATAAAGCTAATGTTACATTATCTGTAAAAGAATCAGAAAATGCTGTGGCTGCTTATAGGTCGAAATTCCATAAAGTACCCAAACTGTGGAAAGGTTTGGAACAAGCAGCATCGGCAGCTGTGAGGCAGCCAGGGTACATAGGCAACTACTTAGGCGTGAATTATATATCGGTGGGCGATTTTTTGGTGTGCAAGTTGCCTTCTGGTAAAAAAATATTTTATCTACACCCCTCAATAAGGCAAGAAGAGACTAGTTGGGGCGAAATGAAAGACACCATAACCTACATGGGGCAAGACCCCTATACTAGAAAGTGGGTCAGACTAAAAACATACGGAGGTAAATTGTGTGAGAACGTTGTGCAGGCAGAAGCTAGAAATTTAATGGTGTATGGTATGTTGCAGTTGCAGCAAGCAGGTTACGAAATGACCATGTGCGTACATGATGAAATAGTGGCTGAAGTGCTAGAAAATGAAGCTGACTTGCAAGATTTTGAGCGCTTGATGACAATGAAACCAAAATGGGCCAGCGGCTGCCCTGTAGAGGCTGAAGGGTGGGTAGGAAAAAGGTACAGAAAATGATGCACCTACACATAGTCATGCGATAAAATAAGCAAAAATGAGGAAACAAATGAACAAACCCACAATAACAATAACTAAACACATTTGCCCAACCTGCGGAGCTGAGCGAGTTAATACCTCCAATCCAGAAGACCTCATGAAGGAGTTCACTGAAACGCATAAGTCTAGAATATTCAACGTGCCAGAATTTGATAACTGGTTCTTCTCCAAGTTTGGAGAACCCGAGGATAATGTTGAGATACACAAGGCAATACTAAATTCATGTGATGTAGAGAGGATAGATGGTGTTGTGTTGCTATATAAATCCCCATACGAAGTATGAAAAAATTGCAAACCCACCCCACAACAACCATCAATATTTTCTCATGGTAGAAGCTGACTTTGAACAAAAGTTTGTTCGCCATGCTAGAACAGAAGGGTGTTTGTCTTTAAAACTTGAAATACCTTCGCAACGTGATTTTCCAGACCAACTTGTATTATGTCCTAAAGCAAAAGTGTTCTTCATAGAATTTAAGTTGCAAAATTGTCGCCCAAGGAAAGGGCAAAAATTCAT
>CAZWEA010000146.1:0-6779 GCA_964632635.1 uncultured Cocleimonas sp.
GTAAACCCCGTCCGGAGCAAGATCAAATAGGGATGCAATAGGTGTGTACCCGCACTGTATCCGGGTAGATCGCTTGAGGTGTACGGCGACGTATCATCCAGATGAATGATTGTTCACGACAGGACCCGGCTTATAGGTCAACTCACACTTTTTTTCTGCTACTAATTCTAAACATCGTGGGTCACAAGTGAACACTGTAATAGCGTATATGGCACCCCCCCCTTTTTTTAACAATTCATCTGTTGTTATAAGTTTAACTATTATTGTAAGTGACTGTTGTTATGGATAAGCAACAAAAAAGTCGTTATGCACGTCAAATTCGCCTTAGTCAAATAGGTGAGACTGGTCAACAACAGCTATTAGATTCCACTGTACTTATTATTGGTATGGGTGGTCTCGGCTCACCTGCTGCGATGTACTTAGCAGCCGCTGGAGTAGGGCGACTGATTATTAGTGACTTTGATCAAGTCGAAGAGTCAAATTTACAGCGTCAAATAATTCATCGTACAAAAGATATTGGCGAGTTAAAAGCATTTTCAGCACAACGCACTATTGCAGAAATTAATCCTGAGTGCGTTGTTGAAGCGCTTGACTGGCAATTAGATGATGCCGAGCTGGAAAAGTATATTAACAAGGCTGATGTTGTTCTTGATTGTACGGATAATTTCCCAACAAGATTTGCTATCAACCGTGCCTGCGTAAAGATGCATAAGCCATTAGTTTCTGGCGCAGCAATTCGTATGGAAGGGCAGATAGCAAGCTACATTCCAGACTTGGATGGCCCCTGTTATCAGTGCCTTTATAAGGAGCAGTATGAGAATACTGAAACCTGTGCAATGGAAGGTGTGCTGTCGCCAGTAGTTGGCGTTATCGGTACTTTGCAGGCGCTACAAGCAATACTGGTGTTAACGGGAAAATCGGATGATATAAATGGTAAATTAATGCTCTTTGATGGTCTGAGTATGGAATGGCAGTCAGTACGAATTCCAAAGAATCCCAAGTGCCCTGTCTGTGGTGATCAATAAGTTCAACATTGCTCCCATGGTAACCCTTCAAAACGCCAACCATTTAATGTACCACGATGGTTGTCATCATCTCGATCACCTTCAAAGCCATCAGTCACATGATGAATATTAGTCAGTCCAGCTTCTAGTAATTGAATTCCCGCTTTTTCAGAGCGATTACCACTGCGGCAGATCATTACAATAGGGTGATTATCCGTTTGTACCGCTTTGATATCTTCAACAAAGTTTGGGTTAATGTCCCAGTCAGGCTCTTCCATCCAGCCAATATGGATACAGTCTTTTGGATGACCGATAAAAAGAAATTCCATTGAGGAGCGAATATCTATGAGTTTAGCGTTTGGGTGTTCTTGTAAAAAATCCCATGTTTCTTTTGAGCTTAAATGCCCTAATTTTTCATTATTCATGATCTTAGTGTAGGCACATCTTGAAAAAAAATCTTTAGATTTTAATTTTTCTTTTTCTGGATAAATTGGTTTTTATTTGTTATTTCAAAATGAACCAGTAATGTTTTTTGAAAAGGGTTGTTGTTGTCATCAGATACCATCAAATATTGATTTTCACGAAGGTGTGTCACGCCTTCAAAATTATCTAAAATCCAGCCATCTATGCCGTTAAAGTTAGCAATGGTCTCGACTTTACATTGTTTCTTTTTATTGCAGTTGTCTAGGTAAACGCGCCGAAGATTAATTATGATAGGTGTGATCGGGTTTTGATAGGCCCTTTCAAGCACTAGGATGTTTCCATCAGGTAGGGTTTCTAGCCCTGTTACAGCACTATTTGTTGCATGTGATGCTGCAAAATGCCAAACTTTTTTAGAGGATTTTTTTGTGTCTGAATAGGATGTAGCATAGAGAGTATGGTTTTTAATATGATCTTTTTTAAGTGGGTATTCTGCAGCTGTTATGACCCCATATTTAGGGTGAAGGGTAACACTTTCTAATGCCTTGTTCTTGTGGCGATAATTTTTTCTTTTTCTTAATTTTTTTGGAATTTTAACTTTTGCTAATAACGTTCCCTTTGTAGAATATTTGGCAATTCTGGGCTTATTTTCAAAGGAAATAATCAGTTCTGTATCCCCTTTAACTTTATTGTTTCCATTAATTATTGATAGCCCTTCAGAGTCACTGTACTTACCTTTTAATTTCCTACCAATAGTGTCATTTAAATTCGTGGCATAGATAACTTCCATGCTTTTTAAGCTATTGTTTTCAAAGCCTAGTTTGAGATGATAGAGGCGACCTTCATCAGATATAGCATAAAGAATTTGTTCATCTATATCCCAAGCTAGCCCGGAAAGTTCAGATATAGGTATCGAATTAAATTTACTTTGATTTAGCGCAATACTTCCAAGTAGCTTTATTTGCATAAAGCTTTCAGTAATGCCTGCATCTTTGTCTTTTGGAAGAATAGGGTAGTCGTAAGAGCTTGTCTTTGAATAGGCACATGATGTAAGCGATACGGAAAAAGCACAAAACATTAGACATAAAAAAAGCCTCTGTACAGAACTATACAGAGGCTTTGATTTTGGTGTGTTTTTATTCTCGAGTATTAGGTTTGGCATATTGCCGATTATCTAATGAGAAGACGTGATATTCAACATTCCTTTTATAAGAATTTTACCTGTTGGTATTTTAATGTTACAACCTTTCTTTTCAACACTGATAGCGAGAAGTCCAACACCTTCCATATTTCGCCATTCTTCTTTACTGATTTTTATTTCAGTTTTCCCAGTTTTGGAAATCACTCCCATTTTCATTGGCTTTCCACCATTTTTTGGGTGGCACCAAAGGATCAGCTCCATGTTATTCTCCAGTTTCACTGGCATCTTTAAATCAATAGAAAGCTTCATGTCAGATTTTTGGATTTTAGTTACAGCAACTGTCTTAGAAGAGGCTGATTCAAGGACGGCGCTATAAGCAGTGGCATCTGGTGTCATTGGGTTGAATAATAATACCGCTGAGACAATGAATGCCATTGTTGCTAGGCCAAAGCCCTGTTTAAAGAAATTGGACTTCCACCAAGCCGCTTTTTCTTCTTTAACTTGAGTCGTGGATGCTGAGTTGATATGTGCTTCAATTTTATTCCAAACAGCATCAGATGGCTGAGCTTCAGGTACTAATTCTACCAAGTGTGCAAACTTATTTTCATAAGCATCCACGACTGCACGAAGATAAAAATGAGTATCCATAAGTGCTTCAAAGCGTTTGCGGGCACGACCCTGCATTGAGCCGACAGCATATTCAATTGCAAGTTGCTCAAATAGCTCCGGGTTTTGGTAGCGCTTTGTTTCGTTATTTAGTTTAGACATGGTCTAATATCCTCAAGCCCTCTTCTAATCCAGGCTTTAATTGTTCCCAGGGGTCTATCCATTTTCGTGGCTAGTTCCTGATGTGTATGTCCATAATAGTAGGACAATAATATACATTCTCGTTGAGCAGGTTTCAGCTTATCCAAACAAGCCATTAAACCTCTAACATCCTGACTCAGGTTTTCTAATGAATCTGGTTCTAAATCTGTAGCCGCAAACTCCAGACCTTCATATTGAATTTCAGTCTCAGCAGCTTTAGTTTTTAAGCTTCTCAGCTTATCCAAACCTTTATTTCGAACCACAGTAGACATCCATGTCATCGCTTTACCTTTTCCGGGTGTGTATGTATCTGCTTTGTCCCAGATCTTAATAAACCCTTCCTGAAGTACATCTTCGGCAAGCGATTCTGTTTGCATCAAGCGTAGACACAGTCCCATTAATTTGGGGGATGCCATTTCATACAGCTTCTTAAAAGCTAGTTGGTCACCTGTTGCTGTTTGTTGTAATAAATCAGCGTAAATATCTTCCATTGTATTATTTCTTTTATGTGGTCAATTAGGTTGTTAACAAATTATCGTATTGTGGCTATATATACGCAACCAATTTCTTATGGACGCAAAAAAGACCCCTAAAAAGGAGTCTTTTTGATAAGCGGTTAATTACGCCTCAGTATATTTAGATTATGTATCTGATCAAAAGCTACGCAGATCTGATACTAAAGGTGTCTATACTGTGGTGTTATTCATCTTCACCAACTTCTTTCATGCTTAATCTCATGCGTCCCTGACGGTCGATTTCAAGAAGTTTAACTCTCACTTCATCGCCTTCTTTTAGGTGGTCGCTAACTTTCTCTACGCGCTCATTACTGATTTGTGAGATATGAACCAGACCATCTTTTCCCGGTAGAATCGTTACAAATGCACCAAATTCCATAATCTTGGCAACCTTACCATTGTAGATTGTGCCAACTTCTGCTTCGGCTGTAATATCTTCGATGATTTTCTTTGCTGCATTTGCTGCGGCACCGTCAACGGCAGATATTTTGATGGCTCCTGTGTCATCAATATCAACCTGAGCACCAGTCTGCTCAGTAATACCACGAATAGTCTCACCACCTTTACCAATAACTTCACGAATTTTATCAGGATTGATTTTCATAGTGACATAGCGTGGTGCAAAATCAGACACTTCTTGACGAGACTCTGCAATAACTTTATTCATTTCATCAAGAATATGAAGTCTAGCCACTTGAGCTTGCTCTAAAGCTTGTTCCATGATTTCTTTCGTAATACCTTCGATTTTGATGTCCATTTGCAGTGCATTGATACCATCTTTAGTACCTGCCACTTTAAAGTCCATATCTCCTAGATGATCTTCATCACCCAAAATATCAGTTAAAACGGCAAAATCATCACCTTCTTTAACTAACCCCATTGCAATACCTGCAACAGGTGCTTTGATTGGAACACCGGCATCCATCAATGATAGTGAAGTACCACAAACAGAAGCCATTGAGCTTGAACCATTAGATTCTGTGATTTCTGATACAACACGAACAGTATATGGGAAGGATTCCTGATCTGGCATAACCGCTAATACACCACGTTTTGCTAAACGACCATGGCCGATTTCACGTCTACCTGGGTTACCTGTACGTCCAGTCTCACCTACTGAATAAGGAGGAAAGTTGTAATGAAGTAGGAAGTGGTCTTTGTATGATCCTTGTAAAGCATCAATGATTTGAGCATCACGAGTCGTTCCAAGCGTTGTAACTACAAGCGCCTGAGTTTCACCACGTGTGAACAAAGCTGAACCATGCGTGCGAGGAAGAACGCCTACGCGAGATTCAATAGCACGAACAGTTGTATTGTCACGTCCATCTATTCTTGGCTCACCCGCGATAATACGGCTACGAACAATTTTCTTTTCAAGGTCTTTAAATGCACCTGATACATCTCCTGCATCAGCAGAGTCATCATCTTCAGTAACCAGAGCTTCCATCAACTTAGCCTTAGCAGCAGCAACTTTGTCTTGGCGTTCCATTTTATCAGCTGTTTGGAATGCATCTTGAAGGTCTGACTCACAAACATCAGCAACTGATTTTGCTAGTGCTTCATCTTTTTCTGCTGCTGACCATTCCCAAGTTTCATTACCCACTTCTTTAGCAAAGTCAGTGATAGCTGAAATAGCCACTTGCATTTCATCGTGACCGAATACAACAGCGCCTAACATAATTTCTTCAGAAAGCTCTTTAGCTTCTGATTCAACCATTAATACTGCATCATTTGTTCCTGCTACCATAAGATCAAGATTAGACTCCTTAAGTTGCTGAACTGTTGGGTTTAATATGTAGTTGCCATCTTTATAGCCAACCTGTGCAGCACCAATTGGACCAGAGAATGGAATACCTGAGGCAGCTAGTGCAGCAGATGTGCCTAACATTGCAGGAATATCAGGAAGAATATCTGGGTTTAATGAAATAACATTAATAATTACCTGAACTTCATTCATGTAACCGTTAGGAAATAGTGGGCGAATAGGGCGGTCAATTAAACGCGCTAATAATGTTTCACCTTCACTTGGACGAGCTTCACGACGGAAAAAACCACCAGGAATTTTACCTGCAGCATAGGTTTTTTCTTGATAGTTAACAGTTAATGGAAAAAAGTCCTGACCAGGTCTTGCTTCTTTTTGGCCAACAACTGATACAAATACAGTTGTTCCTTCCATATCTACTTTAACAGCAGCGTGTGCTTGACGAGCTATTTCGCCCATTTCTAGTTCAACAGTATGGTCTCCATACTGAAAAGTTGTTGTTACAACATCAAACATAGTATTTTTCCTTTGGTGTGTGTCACGAAGGATGTTTATAAAAAGCGACTAGTATTAATTGGTTTTTATAAACAACCTGTGATGTGACTGAATAAATAAAAACACCGCAATATATGCGGTGTTTGTACTAGATACATCTACGTCTCTTTAAGGATGCTATAGTGTTAGTGTTGTAACCTTCAAAAGCAGGGTAGCGCGTGCTTGCTAGTTTGCAAGTAGTTGCCAATTTTGCTAGTTGAGATTTTAACTCCAAACTATTCATACATAAATTAATAGAAGTATCCTTAGTCTTAAGGAACCGCTGATCAAGTCCAATTATTTTTAGCTTGCTAAAGCGCCGCTAAATTTTAATCGACTTAATCAGAACTCCTTAATAAATGCTTATCGACGTAATTCTAATCGCTTAATCAAATCTTGATAGCGAGCTATTTCAGTACGCTTTAAGTAATCAAGCAATTTGCGGCGTTGATTAACCATTCTGAGTAGACCGCGACGTGAGTGATGGTCATGAATGTGAGTCTTAAAGTGCTCCGTAAGGTGTCTGATATTTGCTGTTAAAAGCGCAACCTGCACCTCCGAAGACCCGGTGTCAGTGTCTGACAAGCGATATTCAG
>CAZWEA010000147.1:0-6775 GCA_964632635.1 uncultured Cocleimonas sp.
AGTAGGGCAGTTACTTGAAATCGGTTTAACAATTATGATTTTGACTATCGCTGTTCTTGTTGTACGTTATGGACATGCTAAACTACCTTATCCGTTGGTAGAAAATAAAGGAACAGATACAAAAACATAATGAACGACCTTGATAAAAATGAAAGTGATGCTTCTTTGAGGCAGCCATCTAATGAGATTAAGCCTAAAAAAGAATCTAAGAAAAAAAAGAAGAAAAAGAAGATAAAAACATCAGCCTCTTCTAAAAGTGTTGAAACAATGTTTCGTAATGCATATCGTGCACAACTCGATATGATTGCGTTGGCAGCGACTAAAGCAAATATCATGATTTCTTTAAATGGAGTAATTGTCTCCATTCTGATGGTCACTGGTGGTTTTATTTATGCTAACTCACCTGCTTTTCTGTTGCCTGCTATCTTATTTTTAATTACTTCAGCTATTTCAATTTACTTTGCATTATCAGCAGCCTCCCCTTCACCTGCTCCAACTCATACTCGCGTGTTTTGTTGTTTTCGAGACATACTAAGGCGTAAGGCAAGTATTGCAGATTTAAAGGACTATATAGAAGCACCTGATAAATATTTTGACAGAGATAACTCAAATATTCTTATTTTTGAGAACTTAGCAAAATTACCAAAAGAAGTGTATTTAAAAGAGATGGCTAAACTGGTTAAAGATCCAGAGAAGACTTATGAAAAAATGAGTGATCAGCTATATTGGCTTGGCACTATGGCGGATAGGAAATTTATTAACCTTCGATATTCGTACTCTGTCTTTCGCTGGGGATTAATACTGTCTATATTAGTTTTTTTATTCATTAAGGTTACCCAGTTTTATTTTCCTTATGAAAATGGGTCATCAGTTATAAATGGCGCAACGGATTCAAGTAATGCTAGCATTCTTAAGTTCGATGGTATTTACGAACCATCGGGTGTACAGCAACTTGCAGACGGCAGATTAATTATCATTGAAGATGAGCCTCAACGACCTCTCCATATTCTCAATATTGATGTAAATGGTAAAATGGCTGAAAATAAATCTCTGAATCTATTGTTGCAGATTGCCTTTAATGCAAAATTAGATGATCTAGAAGCTATTACCACAGGTCCAAATGGTTATATTTATGCAACTACATCGCATAAGCGAAATAAGAAAGGGCAACGTAAATCTAATAGGGAGCAACTGATACGATTTAAAATACAAGGAAATAAAATCGTAGATACGGGTATTGTGACTGATTTAATTGCAGCTATCAAAAAATCAAATACTCTAGGTAAAGTCGATAAGCAAGGTAAAGGTGGACTTTACAATATCAATATAGAGGCTCTTAGCTTTGATCGACAAAATAGACTGATGATTAGTCTTAGAAATCCGCGAATAGATAAAAAATCTATTATTCTAATATTAGAGAACCCTTTTGATATTTTTAGTGGAAACGTAAAACCTATAATCTCAAAGTCCCCGATTTTATTAGATCTTCAGGGGGGGGGGATTCGTGCTATGAGTTACGACTCAAGACTTAATGGCTATTTATTAACTAATGAAGTTTATAGTTCTAATAACAATGATGTTAGACATTCACAGATAGCTTTCTGGGATGGTAATCCAGACCATCAGCCTAATGTAATTCAGTTACCGAGTGTCATCAATATGAGAAATATTGAGGGTATCTCACCTGTTACTATAAATAATGAACCACGTGTTTTACTGATTAGTGATAATGGCGATAAAAAGAGAGGGCGTTCAGCAAATTATCTTTTTCTGGATTATTTTCAATTAAGAAACTAAAAAAGATCTTTACTAAAATATTTAGGATGCTCAAATACTAATCTGTATTAATAGTATGCCATTTAATTTAGGTTAACTTCGGTGAAACACTGGAGTAGTTGCTGCATCAAAGCCCGTTGCATTACTATTTAAGTGTATACGTGAAGTGTCTAGCTTCGTTCTTTATGAGTCCCCACTCATTATCATCAAGTAAAAGGAAAAATATCACTAACAGTACTTAAATAGCTATTATATTTTGACTAAACAACATGATAAGTGCAGTATCATTATGCACTTATCATGAGACTCAAAATGCCAACTATCATATCATTGTTTTATCTGCTTTTGTATGGCGAGGGGTCATATTCTGATGGATCTTGAATGGATTGAGGATTTTCTGGTACTTTGTAAATGTGGAAATTTTCGTGTTTCTTCTCAACAGCGGTTTATTTCTCAGCCTGCTTTTAGCCGTCACATCATGGCGCTTGAAGCTTGGATGGGTGCACCTTTAATTGATCGGAGTAGTCAGCCTGTGCAATTAACTGAAGCAGGAAGGCTTTTAAAGCCAGTAGCACAGGAAATTGTACGCTTGGCTCATCTCTCTCGTAGTGATATCAAAGCACAAACTGAAAAAACAGGAACAATTATTCGGTTTTCGACCTTGAGTACATTGGCTCAATATTTTATGCCATCATGGTTAAAAAATCTTCAACCCACTATCGAATCTCTAGTATTTAATGTAAGAACGGACTATGCCAATGCTGAGGAGTATTTATCTGCATTAGAAGAGGGGGAAGTCGATTTCTTTGTTTGTTATGAATACCCAACTGAAATGCTTTTAAATGATATGAGTAAGTTTGTATCATTGCATCAAGGTGTTGAAACATTGATACCCGTTGTTAGTCCCGACAGTGATGGTAATCCGAGATGGTGGTTACCATCCTATCCTAAGGGCGTTATTCCCTATCTTAGAACACAATTTACACCTTCTCTAAAACCTGTCCAAGAACATATAGAAAAACGTTATGGTAATCTTAAATTCTTATCTGTCTACGAATCTACAATTGCCTCTTCTTTAGGCACAATGGCTCGAGAGGGATATGGAGTGGCTTGGGTTCCTGAGTTACTTGTTCTCGACGATCTTAAAAGTGGTCGATTAGTTCGCGCAGGAGATGAAGAAGATAATATTAAGCTCGTGATAAAAATTTATAGAAATGCAAATATCATATCTCCGCAAGCAGAACAATTGTGGCAGGTGCTGTTAGGCAAAAGCTGATTCAAGTGGCTTAGGAGTAACCCTTGATGGTTCACCTATTCTCATCCCTCATCCTTTCTTGATGCCATACTTGCATTATAACACCCAACCAATGCAATTATTGCATTACTAGGTTCGAAATATGCATTGGACGAATGGTGTTTTCCGTCCTACCTTTAAGGTCTAACCAAAGGAGAAAGATAAATGAAAACCATAACTTTAATGAAGAATGTATTTACCTATGCTGTTGCAGTCAGTGTAATGACTATGGCAAGCGTAACTACGGCTTCTGCAGAAAGTACCCTCGAGATTGTTAAAAAACGTGGGCATTTGCGCTGTCAGGTTGGTAAACCCTCTCCAGGTTTTTATAACCTTGATGCAAAAGGAAACTGGACAGGATTAGATATTGCCAACTGTGATGCAGTTGCAGCGGCTATATTCGGTGATAAGACAAAAGTAAAATATCAATCTGTCAGCAGTCAGGTTAGATTTACCGCGCTTGCCAATGGCGAGTCAGATCTTTTATCTCGAACAGCTACCATGACAATGTCGCGTGATACTCAATTAGGCTTGGATTTTTTACAACCTAATTTTTATGATGGTCAAGGTTTCATGGTTCGAAAAGATAGTGGCATAACAAGCGCACTTCAGCTTAAGGGAGCTAAGATTTGTGTAAAGACAGGCACAACTTCCGAGCTTAATTTAGCCGATTTTAATCGTAAACATAATCTAAAAATCAGTGCCGTTACTTTTGAAGACTTCAATGTTCGAGATGAGACATACGTAAAGGGTGGCTGTGATGCGCTCACCAATGATAAATCATCATTGGCAGCAAACAGCGCAGCTTTTCCTAAGCCTAAGGATCATATGATTCTCCCCGAAACACTTTCTAAAGAACCTCTTGCACCTGCGGTACGACATGGTGATAACGAATGGACGGATGTAGTTAGATGGTCACTGTATGCGATGCTTAATGCCGAAGAGCTGGGTATCACCAGTGCAAATGTTGATGAAATGCGCAAATCAAAGAATCCAACAATACGCCGACTTTTAGGTGTTGAAGGGAATATCCATGAAGGTATCGGCTTAAATAAAGATTGGGCCTATAACATCATTAAACAAGTGGGTAACTATGGTGAGAACTATGAGCGCTATATTGGAAGTGGCGAAAAAGCTATTGGAATAGCACGTAAGGGTACGCTCAATGCGCTTTGGACAGATGGCGGATTAATGTACTCTCCTCCTATGCGTTAATCAGTGTTTAAGTTATTCAACAAGGCACCAATTCTGTAAGGACTTGGTGCTTTTTTATTTATGAAAATTCACTATTTAAAGGAGTAATCCGTGGCTGCTACGGAAAAACACAACAAATCTAAACGCACAAAACCGATAGAAAAATTTGACTTTTTCCATGATGAGCGCGTTCGTGCCACCTTCTATCAAATACTGACAGCACTCGTTATTGGCTGGTTTTTTTGGTATTTGATTAGTAATACTGCTTACAATCTTGAAGCGAGGGGGATGAATTCTGGCTTTGGTTTTTTAAATGTAGCGGCAGGATTTGACCCAGGTTTCAAGTTGATCTCCTATACGCCTGGTATTGGCACCTATGGTCGTATATTTTTAATTGGTATACTCAATACACTGTACGTCTCCTTATTGGCGATTATATTGTGTACCGTATTGGGTTTTGTTATTGGTGTGTTGCGCCTTTCCAACAACTGGTTGGTTTCAAAAGTAGCGTTATCATATGTGGAGATATTTCGTAACACGCCCTTATTAATTCAAATAATTTTTTGGTATGTTGGCGTGTTTAGCATACTCCCAAGAATAAAAAATAGTATTGACCTTTCTGGAGGCGCGGAGGTTTTGCTACTTAACAACCGAGGGCTTTACAGCGCTTGGCCAGTACCCGATGAGCAATTTTGGATGACAGGTGTTGCCTTTATTGCTGCACTTATTATTGTCACCATATTCAAGCGATGGGCCAAGAAACATCAGGATAATACGGGCAAAAAAATACCGACTTTCCTATCCTCACTGTTCATATTATCAGTGTTACCTGGTATCGTTTTCTTACTGACTGGATCTCCTCTAAGCTGGGATATTCCTAAAATTGAGGGTTTCAATTTTGTAGGTGGCGCCAGTCTTCCCCCCACTTTTATTGCTCTACTGGTTGCCTTGGTCGTTTATGGTTCGGCACATATGGCTGAAATCGTAAGAGCAGGCATTATGTCCGTTAATGCAGGGCAAAATGACGCAGCTTTAGCCATTGGTTTACGCCAAAATAAAGCCTTATCACTTATAATTATTCCTCAGGCAATGCCAGCCATCATTCCACCTATGATTAGTTTATGGCTCGGTACGGTAAAAAATTCCTCTTTGGCCGTTGCAATAGGGTATTCGGATATTGTTTCGCTGTTCATGCAAACTTCATTAAATCAAGCAGGTTACGCTATAGAGATAGTCGCTATGACAATGGGTTTTTATATGGTGGTTAGCCTTATTATTTCATGGTTGCTTAATATTTATAATAAACGTGTGCAACTGGAGGAGCGTTAAAATGACTATGGTAAGAACAAAATCAACTCCTGCCAGGCCTGCCCCACTGTCGGAAACCACCTTGTTAGGCTGGTTAAAGAAAAACCTATTCAGTTCAATATTTAATACCGTACTGACTTTCGTTACGCTTTTTATTATCTATCTGACCGTCAAGGGTTTATGGGTGTGGGGCATTGCGGATGCCGTTTGGATCGCTGAGACTCGGCGTGAGTGTTTTGATAAAAGTATTGATGGAGCTTGTTGGGCTGGTGTTATTTCCTGGATGGATAATATTTTTTACGGTCGTTATCCGAAAGATGAGTTATGGCGGGTCAATCTAGGTATTTTATTATTGATTGTTTGGATGCTGCCACTGTGGTTACCACGAGTAAAGGGAAAGGTTCTTATAGCGATTACCTTGATTGCTTTTTATCCTTTTCTTGCAAACTACTTATTTCTAGGCGGGGAAAGTGGTTTATTAAGGCAGGTCATGATTTCAGGTGCCCTTGTTTCTTTTGTCATTATTATTTTGAACGCTGTTATTGGCGTGACACGTGGGCAAAGCTTCTCAGAATTTATTATAAAGAGTGTAGGAAAAACGCTGCAATCAGAAAAGAGTCAGCGAAATCTTGTGTTAGCCATTTTAGTGATTGGTTTTGTCATTTCATTCTTGTGGCAAAGAACTTGGGACTTGGGAGAGGTCCCCTGGACTAAATGGGGTGGGTTATTTCTTACCTTGGTTATTGCAGGCATTGGTATTGCTTCAGCGTTACCTGGAGGAATTATTCTAGCACTAGGTCGTCGTTCAAAATTGCCCGTGATTAAGGTGCTTAGCACTGCTTTTATTGAAGTGTTTCGTTCTGTGCCGCTCATTACGGTCTTGTTTATGGCAACCACCATGTTCCCATTGTTTTTACCTGAGGGCTATGTACTCAACAAATTAACTCAAGTGATCATTGCGGTGTGCCTGTTTAATGCAGCTTATATGGCTGAGACGGTTCGTGGTGGTCTACAAACTATTCCAAAAGGGCAGTATGAAGGAGCACATACCGTTGGCTTGGGTTACTGGGGGACGATGGGTTTAATTGTCATGCCTCAGGCATTAAAAAATATGATTCCAAATATCGTGGGTAGTTTTATCAGCATTTTAAAAGATACCACACTGGTCTCGATTATTGGCTTATTCGATATTTTAGGTATGTT
>CAZWEA010000148.1:0-6746 GCA_964632635.1 uncultured Cocleimonas sp.
CAAAACAGCTCTGTCTATTATTGCCCCGCTGAATCAGGTGAACGGGAACACCAACTGGCGATACTCTTGGGAGGCGAGCCATAATTATATTTTGATCGCAAACTAGAATGTGAGCAGTGTAGCATTTAATTTGTATCTGACCCCAGTTATTTTTGATGTACTCTCCAATATTGGGAAAACTTACAATATTGAGTTTTCTTGAAAAGTTAAATTAATTTTACATGGGTACTTAATATACAATTTCGTTTCTTACTTGTCTGTGAATAATTCACATTCAAAATTGAGTCCATCCTGCTTTCATAACAAATCATAGGACCAAGTATGGATATCCTGAATTCGTATAATAAATATCGACTGCTTTAGTATTGAGAAACAATAACCATATATTGGGGGCAGACTCGAATGGCACTTACTTAAGTGGTAAAGTTATTATAAATAAACGACTTAAGTTGTGTGCGGCAATTGGTTATTTGATTTGTACCTGACCCAGTTATTCGTTTTTAATTTGTATCTGACCCCAGTTATTACAGTTATTATTTTAAAACTAACCAAGCTTTAGTATTTCATGCCAACTAACACCATCGTATTGAACCAGCTGTTTAGAGCCGATAGACCATACACAGTCTCCACAGGACTTCAATTTATGAGTAAAAAATGCAGGTATTTCACTCGACTCCGAGTAGACTAGCAGTTGCAATTCACCATCAACAATTTCATAGAGACAGGTTGAACTGCATAAAATTATTCTCTTATTATATGTACTAATTCCCCACAGTTTATCACCTGTAATTTCATTTTTAATTATTTCCCAGTTCTCTACTCCTCTCCCAAAAACAACAACTCCTTTATCACCACATGCATACACAACCCCATCATCTGTAAAAGTAGCATCGTAAAGATCTACTCCTACAGGTAAATCTATAAGTGAAGTTTCATCTTGATCAAAAATGTATCCTACGCCATGCCAACCAAACAAATAAACGACCCCATCGTTACTTGAAACTACTTTCTCAAACCCCATGTATTTATACTGTTCAATTTCTTTTGCCGTACCAATATCAAAATTATTCCATGGTTGCATACCATTTCTGATGTAAACTGTATTCCCTCCTCCTACAACATAATGCCGTGTTCCATTTAAAAATGTTTGTGATCTAAGTATTTCAGGACACCCATTAATACGAGCTGATTCTAAAGGTTCAATGTCATTACCATTATATATCCACACTCCCCCATCCTCACAAAGGAAGAAACCACTAGTTTTTTCTCCATTATTTACAATAGAAACGTCACAACAATTCGATGGTATGAGAATACTTCTTGCTGATTTTTTATCCTTTATTACCAACAAACTATGAGGCTCCCTTTCATCAAATAGGGCATCTATCGACAGAACTAACAATCCAACATCAAGAGAAATAGGGCTTCCCGTTACAAATGATATCCCTGGCTTTGTTAAATCTATATCTTTCATATTTTTTTCTCTATAATTTAATTCCAGTCTTTTGCCAAAGCTTTAGCCCCATCCGACATTTCTCGTTTTGCAGAACCAACCAGCCCCTCTCCAGCCCCATATTGTGACATTTTAACCTCAGCATTATTCTCTTGAACTCCTCTATGATAATTTAACAGCTGTTCTTCCATACAATCTACATTACAGTGACCAAAAGTATCAGCCGCAGTAATGGCACCTACCATAGCCACTATTTCCAAGCTCTCTGCCTGCCCTTTCCCCCCCAAAGCATTTATAAAAGCTTTACGCTTAGTGGATAAAATACCGTGACTTTTACAGCCTGCAGCATGACCTTCAACACACATTGTAGGTGCATCATCCACATCATAGTCATCCCAACCAGTTTCTTTTGGGCCTTTTTTACGATCACCGCCCTCTATAATAAAATTCTTAACATCAATTAAATGATCTCCGGTATAACCAGGACAACAATTAGGTGAGCCCGACTTCCCATAAGGAACTAACATACACTCTCTTGCTTTTTTACATTTCTTACAATCCTCACTATCACCACACTCATCCAATGGCTTCATTTTATACTCTTGTTTTTCTTTATCATAGCCACATGCTTCCTGTTCTTCTTCCCTGTTAGTTTGACAGAAATCCTGTGCTTTCTGAGACGCACCGTCTAAAAATACCCAAGGAACTCCTTCATTGGCGGTCGGACTACCATGATTATTAGTAGTCATATCCAGATGCCGATCAACATTTTCCCCTTCAATTTTTACATCCATTGACCATTTAACAAAATAGACTTTACCTTTATTCTTACTTGAAACAACCCCTTTTTTTGCCGCACACCCTGCTTCATCGCCCACTGAAGTTTTAAAGCAAGACTTGTTTTTCAGCATAACCTCTTTACCAGAGATTTTTACATTTTTACTCCCATCTGTAGTATCCGAAGCAAAACCTGTATTTGGATATGGAACAGGGATACCAGGAGGTGTCGCAGGATTTTCAGGCGGTGTCATACAAACATCAGGAAAAGCAGTAATGACTTTTCCTGCTCCCGCCTTACAGGCGATTTCCATGCCATTTGCAAAAACCTGATTTGCCATTATTGATTCCCTACCTTTTGCCAGAAAAATATCATAGAAGAGCGTTTTCCATCATCATTACCCAAATGCGCCAATATATGATCCCCTTTACTATAAGACTTTTCGCAAGCAACCTTTAAAACAGAAATCATAACCAAAGCTAATACAGAACCCACATCACCCACACAATCAGCAGGGTGCCAAATATCAAACTCTGTCCGCTTAGTTCTATCTAACCGACTAAAAGCCAAACTAGCTTCCTTAAAATAATACTGCTCCCCCGACAGATCAGTCATTTTAAAATCTAAAATACTTTCTCCACAACCAGCATCCTCTAGCGATTGCTTTATCGCCTCAGTCAACCCATCCCCCCGCAAAGGCTTCTCAGAATAAACATGCGCCTCTTCAACCCCAAACCCAAGCCCAACACAAACCAACTGATGCCCTTGCCCAGCAGAAACAGGCTCCACCACCAAAGCAACCCCAGCCTCACCAGCAATAAAACCATTAGAATTATTACTGGTCAATAACCGCTCATATTCCTCATAATGTGCCAATGTAGCCCCCACCAACAAACTATCCGTAGCGGCAATCAACACATGTTTAACATTCAATTCCTGAATCAACTGTCGAGCATGTTTCAAAGCAACAGCAACAGCCACATGTCCTTTAGCAATAACACGAGACTTCTCATGAAACTCCAACCCCAGCTCATCCTGTAAATCCAGAAAAAACTGATTATCATCATCAATCACCCGCCCCTTTCTTTCATGCTCAGAAAGGCAAAGTAACAGTGGCGTAACTTCTGGCTTAATGTCCTTATTACCCTCTAAGCATTCCCGAATAGCTGCCGAAGCCATTTTGATTAATCTGGTTTTACCGCGCCAAGGTTCTTCAAGCGGCACTTCACAACCCATAATCCATTCGCCGCCATTATCCATAAAACGGGTTTCCTGAAAGTTATCAACAGCACAACGAATGGCAGCACAGGATGCTGGAGCATTTAAGCCGACACCTGTTACCATTCCTGTGCCAGTAATTGCTATAGGAAAACCAGTCAAAATTTCATCCTAACCAACGCCAGGAATAACATCTATAAAATCTTGACGAAATGCTTTGTCATAGGTAATTATTGGTATTGATTCCAATTCAGCTTGTGCCATTAACATTCTATCAAAAGGATCTCTATGCTCAATTTGCAATTGTCCCGCACGCAATGCATGTGTGGTCGTTACTGATAATTGATTAAACCCCATTTTATCCAGCAACATCTCATAATTAGAGAGCAATTGTTTGGCTTCAGGCATTTTACCAATGCGATACTTTGTCGAAATTTCCCATGCAGATGCACTACTAACATATATTTTATGAGCGGGGTCTTTCAAAATTTGACGACTTATCTCGCATAGCTTAGGATCATCAAAAACCCACCACAGTAAAACATGGGTATCAATAAGATAACTTATTCCCATGCTCTTAGCTCATCATCAGGTAATTCATCAAAGAAAGCTTTTCCTAATGCCCCCTTTAAAAGTCCAGGTTGACGCTCAGTAGTTGCCTCTTTGTTCAACCCTAAACGAAAATAATGAATAATGTCATAAATTTCAGCAAGCTTATCATCAGGGATAGCTTGTATTTCTCGCATTATTTCTTGCTGTAGCATCTTAACTCCCCGTTATAAGGTTTTTCCCACATAGAGTGTATAAAGTAATCTAGCCCTTCGTAACATATCATTTCAATTAATACACTTACGTTTCTTCTGTTTCTGACTTATTCGCCTTAGCCAAATGCGCTAAAGAAGGATAATAGGTTTTACCTAATTCACGTGCCCGCCACCAGCCGCGTGACATTTCCCCTACTAGCACTTGTGGAATTTCAAATATATTTTTCTTTAATGGCAAGCTCGCTCGCCAAGTTAATGTAAAAACACCTTTATCTGGTTCAATGACAATCGTATCAATCACTGCTTGAGTCTCGTACTTTTCACCTTTCTTACGAAAAAATACAACAGGCATTTCAATACTGGGCAAATTAAATGCTGTCCGCCCTTCTGGTGTCAAATTGACTAATACAACCTCTTCCCCTCCTTTAGGAAAAGGGATTTGCTGATCTTCTGACGCTGATTGAAAATAAGCCTCATTAAAATCTGCTGGTAAAAAAGGAAAGGTATTATCAATCCAGTTTTGGTCATAAGTCCCTGCATGTTTAAGGCGTGATTCCCAGCCACGCCCTATGACTCCAAAAGCCATCGGTTGATAGTCACCATTGGGACTTTGTATCGGTCGCTCAAGCTCTTCTGTATTAGGTAATGACGTTTCGTTAACTAGATTATTATTCAGCTGTTCATGAAAACCGTTACCCACCGGATTTTTCATATAAGCACTGTGTTTTTTTTCATCGTCATGAAAATTATCCACCCCACCAAATGCCGTATCATAGCTAAAAGGCATTACTTTAAATTCTTCTGGCATTGTCGGTGCAATTGACAGCCCTGTGTCCCAGGCTCTATTGCCTGTTACAACAAATGTTTTAACTAACGATTCAAGCTTTAATCCAACCTGAACCTTGCTAATGGGTTTACCTTGTGGGGCATAAGCACTGCCGTTTAATATGACATCACATTTATGTTTAATGGGGGCATAATCAACTTCATAAATAGGCGCAGAATACCCTGGTTCTCCTGTAAATGTATCGGCTTCTATTAAGGGTATTTGTTGTTCTGCTAGCTTAACTTCTTCACCTTGTTTTGGGATAATGAATGTTCCTTTTACAGCCACGACTAGCGATTCTCTGCCACTGGGTTTCATCCCCATAGTGTAGCCTGCTAGCATACCTGTTGAATTGAGAAGATCCATAGCTTGTTTTTTACATTATTTATTGGGTTACAAGTGGAGGTCGCGGCTAAAAGCCCCTCCTACTTAATTTATTTGTACTGAGCCACCTTTGATGCGATTTACACCTGATGATCTGCTTAGTAAATATGCACCTCTTAAAATTATCTTGCCTGATTTGGTTAAGGTAATGCTTGCCTTGCCACATTTTAAAGTAATGTTTTGTTTTGCAGAAAGTACAATATTTTCGCCATCTAGCTCTGCATTGGTTGGCTCATCTTTTTGCTCATTTTTTTCTGTATCAACATGCTGTATTTTGCCAATAATTAATGGCATACTTGGATCGCCACCTTCAAACATCAAAGCAACTTCACAACCTATATCTTTGCTTTGCATGGCTACTGTGTTACGTGCAGGAATTGCCGTTTCATCAGGGTTTCCTGGGTAAGCTACCAGTGGTCGCCCTTCGTTATCCATACTTAAAAACAGGCCAATAACAACACCTTCAATCTTCTGCTCTATTTGAGTTCTATCGCTTATTAATTCGGTAGTTTGCATGTCTGACTCCTCTTTAATTCTGTAAAATTTTCTGCCCTTTCATGGTGATGTTTTTTGTGGCCTTAATATCAATTTCACCAGACCCTTTCACCAAAATATCTTTACCCACAATCTGAATAGTCCCATCCTTTTTCATGGTAATACTTGATTTCCCCGTTTTAATCACAACCGAGTCACCTGCATCAATAATCAAATTTTTCCCAACACTAATAGACTGATCCTTACCTACACTCACCGTATTATTATCACCCACTGATGTACTTTGATTCTTCCCTATACTTTCAGTTAAATCTTTGCTGACTGAAATAGTCTGACTAGACTTATAATTCTCAGAAACATTCCCCCCTACCAAGGTAGATTTAGCCAACCCTACTTCCTGTGATTTTGAAGCCCCGACAGTCTCATTCATCACCGCGCCAACAGACACTTGATAAGCCGCACCAATAGTTAATTCTTTTGCAACACCAATAGTTTCGGCTTTATTAATAGTAATCGTTTCAGTTTTATTGCTGCCGATAGTAACTGAACGATTTGACCCTATATTGATCGTTTCATTAACAACCACTTTCTCGGTTCGATTATTACCAATAGTAATATCTTCATTATGACCCACCGTTTCTGTCCGGTCATTTCCGATAGAAATAGTTTCATCATTACCCACATCTTCGGTTCTGTCATGTCCTACCGAGGTAGTTTCATCATTTTCTACAATATTATCCTGATTTTTTTCGGCATGGACATAAACTTGCTCCTCACCTTTTTTATCCTCAAACCGAATTTCATTAAAATTAGCCCCGTTCCCACCTT
>CAZWEA010000149.1:0-6706 GCA_964632635.1 uncultured Cocleimonas sp.
ATTAGGTGTTCCTTCTGCAAGACTACAAGCCATCATATCCTAGGCGCGCTTCGTAGGAAATGGTTATTCCCTTTACAAGAAGTGTAACAACGGAGGTGATGGCTTGTAGCCTTGCCCTTCGGGGCTTAGCCAAAAACCCAGACTCTTCGTTATGATCAATTGAAAGGCAATAAGCATTACAAAGGATCATGTCTTGATTCTGAATTTTTGGCGTTGCCAGAAAGAATACCTAATTAATAGATGTGCCCTTTAAGGTTAAAAAATGAAGAACAATACACTGGAATGTTAAGGAGAGTAAAGCGGGATTTTTTGAGGGCTATAGAAATAGTACGTAATAAAGGGAGGTCTACGACTGTGAATGGTAATTTTTTTACTTAGGGATGGTTAGCAATTGTATAAAAAGAGGGGGGGTGCCATTAGAAATTATGAAGGTGTTGGAGCATAATAATTAGTTTAATTGTAGCGTAGAGTGTTCAAGTTTTCTTTCAGAACAAGGAGCCTGTGCAACTTATTTAATGGTAGACAGGTGCCTCTTCGCCTAATGCCACATCATCCATCCAAATATATTCAGCTTCAGAGTCAGGTTGGTTAAGTAGCAACATTAATATAACCCACTTCAAGCGGCTGAGATCAAACTCCTCATCGCCAAGAGTTAGAACGCGATCAATCGCGCGCTCAAACATTTCTGACGTTAATACACCTGAATGCCTAAGTGTTACTAAATAGTTTCGAGACTCTTGGTCTAAAAAACGCGCTTCATATTTTGAAAATTGCCTAAATGAGTTGTTGTTTGGCTCAGTGAGATAAATATCACCATCATCAGCTAGACTTTCAAGCCAGTCAAAAGCTTTCGTAATGCGTGCCTTTGGGAAACCTGCGTCTTTGAGTTCACCATGCAAAACCTCGCGGTTTTGAGCGACATCCTCTGTCTCTGCGTAATTGTCAAACAGGTAAAAAAGTACATCCAATGTATTTTCTTTCATGTGATTGGGGTTCTCAATTTAAAACTAGAATGCTTTAATGGGTCGGGGGAGCACTCTACGTTTTTCACTATTTACAGGGGTATATAGCAAGCTATTCTATAACAATAACACTGTTTTGTCACTTGAGGTGCTTAGCTAACAGATGGCAGGTCACTTAAGGCGCATGTACGTACCGCTACCTGTAGATGCAACGTAGTTTTGTAATTCCAGCATTAATAGCATGGCTGATATAGATTCAGTGGTGAATCCAGTTTTAATGACGAGTTCGTCAATAGGGACTGGATCAAAACCCATTTGATCGAGTAATTGTAAATATTCATCATCAAGCTCATCTTGAGAATTTCCCTGATTGGCATCTATTGCAGGTAATTGAGTGGTAATTACCGTGTTGGATAAACTATCAATTTCTATCACGGAAGCCATTTCTTCCATAATGTCCTGCCCTGTTTCAACTAATTTGGCGCCTTGGCGAATTAATTGATGACAGCCTCTTGCTAAAGGGTTGTGAATAGAGCCTGGGATAGCAAAGACTTCACGATTCTGTTCGCCTGCTAATCGTGCGGTAATGAGTGAGCCACTTTTTTGAGCCGCTTCGACGACTAAAGTGCCGTAGCTTAAGCCACTAATAATACGATTTCGTCGAGGAAAATTACGTGAGTCAGGATGGGTGCCAATGCAAAACTCACTAATGATCGCCCCCTTTTCTACAATCTTATGAGCTAGTTCGCGATGTTTAGCGGGGTAGACGCGATCTATGCCTGTTGCGATGACGGCAATAGTGGGTGCATTTGTATCTATAGCGCCTTGATGTGCCATACCATCAACTCCCAGTGCGAGCCCACTAGTAATACAAAGTCCTGTAGAAGATAAGTATTTAGAAAATTCATAAGCACTGGAAATGCCGCTTTGAGTGGGATTGCGACTGCCGACGATAGCGATTTGAGGATCATTGATAATATCAAGATTACCGTGGATATAAAGTAAGTAGGGCGGGTCACTAATTTGTTTTAAAAGCTTGGGGTATTGGGGGCACTCAATGGTAATAATGTGGTGTTTTTCAGACGCATTTAACCATTCAATATCTGCATTTGTTGCATCGGCGTTTTTCTGTTCATAAATAGAATTTGCAAGCTTTTGTGAGATACCTGCTTGTTGAATTTTGCTGGTATTTGACTCAAATACAGCAGCTGGTGAGCCAAAAAAACTAAGTAGCTTCTGAAAGTTTTTAGGGCCAATACCCTTAACTCGCCAAAGAGAAATCCATGATTCAAGTTCATCTGTTTTTTTCATAGGGTGCCCGAATCAGTACGTTATTTGTAACTCTAAGTGTGGATCTGGATATTAAGCATAACTCAGGTGATGAGTAAAAATGGCTAAAATCTTTCGAAGGTTGCTATTCGTGCCTCAATCAGAAATTTTTCATCTCATTTTTCTTTTGCCACGAAGTTATGCTGAGGTCTTATTAAATATAACATAGCCCTTTTTTAAATTAGTGAATTACTCATATAGGTGCCCATAAAAAAGCCCTTATATAAATTAATAAGGGCTTTTAAATTTCACTATAAAAAGTTGTATTAAGGGTTCCTTATGGATTACCTATTTTAAAACCATTCTTTACTTCGTGATGTGCATCAGTAATTACAGCATAGCTGATATTATCCATTACTTTATAAACAATGGCTGTTGCTGATCGTGCAGGAGGGATTCCAACTTTAGCTGCTGGCTCTAAACCAAAGAAGTGTGTTTTCTTGATTTTCACATGTGGGTCGTCTACTACTTTTCCTGGTGTATAAACACCCAGTGTATAACCAAGCTTAATACCATCTTTTGCGCCTTTATTAACGGTGATAACTTGTGTCTGACCACTGATCATTTGTGCGTCAAATAACGAGATGATAGTGCCGCGAATTTTTATATTTGGTATAATGATTGGTTTATTGAGCGTATGTGTCTGATCTTTAACGTACATTAAACGATCACCACGTCTGATCTCACGTTTTGAGTCAGAAACCTTTGCTGTTGCTACTTCTGCATTGATTGCGGCTTGTTCTATTTCCAAGAATCCAGTGTAAGCAATTTCGCGACCAAAATTTCTGTTAGTTTCTGGATCGTAGATTTCTTTTCCAACATTAAATATTGCGTACTCCCCACCTGCATGACGATCGGCAAGATTTTTAACATATACCGTTTGCCCTTTTTCTATCAATAATGTGGCATCACGACCATCTACAATATAAGGGGCGCTATTGATCGTAGCTTGATCAACGACCTCTGGCCAGACTAAAAATGGAGCCAGTGTTGATATTGGGTCGCCTGAACCTTTGCGTTCAATACGCATTTGAGGAACTAGTTTTTCAACTACAGAACCCGCTATTTTTATTGTTCTCTTGCCGCCTTCATAAATATAAAGGACATCGCCAGGGAATATTAAGTGAGGATTTCTTACTTTTTGGTTTACATCCCAAATTTCTGGCCAATAAGATGGGTTATTCAAAAACATATTTGAAATTCCCCATAATGTATCGCCTTTCTTAACGACATAACGCTTTGGCGCATTTGTTTTAAAGACAGACTTAGTGACCGTGCGTACGATTTTAGGTTGATATTTAGTATTATGAATACGGTTTCTGTAGTCGCCATAATAGCTATCGTATGGATCCATCTTTTTTGTAATGGGTTGCTGAGCGTTCTGCGAAACGCCAGGGAAGCCAGCGTTCATATTGCTACAGCCACTTAAAATAGATAAAGATAGCACTGACACAGATACAAGCGTCAAAGGTGTAAGATTAAAAAACATGGAAACCCTCTTCATTTTTATTGTTTGTTATTTTTTGAATAGATACCTTGTATAATAACGTACCCGCTCTATCAAAGGGCATTGTTTTCAGACTTACGGTATAGATCAAACATGGCATTATTAAATATATTACGTTTCCCTGATAAGCGCCTGCGTACCAAGGCAGTAGCTGTAAAAGAAGTTAATGATGGAATTCGTGAGTTTCTCGATGATATGTTAGAAACAATGTATGACGCGCCAGGTATAGGGCTTGCGGCTACACAGGTTAATGTGCATCAGAAAATAGTCGTTATTGATGTGTCAGAAGATAAAAATGAGCCTTACTGTTTTATTAATCCAGTGATTACTAAGTCTGATGGTGAGGAGATTTGTGACGAGGGCTGTTTGTCTGTGCCTGAATTTTATGCCGAAGTGCAACGTGCTGAGACGGTTACGGTAGAGGCGCTTAATCGTGAAGGTAAAAAGTTTGCTTTAGAGGCTGATGGTATGTTGGCTGTTTGTATTCAACATGAGTTGGATCATTTAAAGGGTAAGCTTTTTGTTGATTATTTATCACCACTTAAACAAAAACGATTACTTAAAAAACTTGAGAAACAAGCAAAACAAGAAGCTTCCGCTTAAATAGATAATAAGATGAATGACAATATGCTAAAAAAGGGGGGGGTGCCATTACCCCAAAACAAGTTAAGAATAATCTATGCTGGCACACCAGATTTCGCTGTTCCAGCGTTAAAAGCACTGATTGACTCAGAATATGAGGTTGTTGCAGTTTATACCCAGCCAGATCGCCCAGCCGGTCGTGGACGAAAACTTCAGTTTGGCCCAGTAAAGCAAGTTGCTGTGGATGCGGCTATTCCTGTTGAACAACCCGTATCACTTAAAGATGCAGAGGCGCAAAAGATACTCGCGCACTATGACGCTGATGTCATGGTGGTTGCTGCTTATGGCTTAATTCTTCCTCAGATTGTTTTAGATATGCCAAGCTATGGTTGTCTCAATATTCATGGTTCATTGCTACCGCGTTGGCGTGGTGCTGCGCCGATTCATCGTGCTATTCAAGCAGGTGATAAGGAGACGGGCGTAACCATTATGCAAATGGCAGCGGGTTTAGATACGGGTGATATGTTATTGAAAGTTCGATGCCCAATTACAGTTGAAGATACAGGTCAAACAATACATGATCAATTAGCGGCAGATGGAGCGCTTGCCTTATTAGAGGTATTATCTAGCATTACGGAATTAGAGCCAGAGATACAAGATGAGTCCCTTACGAGTTACGCACATAAACTCGAAAAGTCTGAAGCTGAAATTGATTGGACTAAATCAGCCAAAGAAATTGACCAAACTATTCGTGCTTTTAATCCGTGGCCTGTGGCATTTACAAAATACAATGATAAGCCGCTGCGAATTTTCATGTCAAAAGTTGAACCTGATGTGAAAACTTCAGAGCCTGTGGGAACGATTATCAACGAAACAAAAGAGGGGATAGCTATTGTTACAGGCGATGGTGTGCTGTCCTTTTCAAAGCTACAGTTACCGGGTAAAAAGGCTATGGATGTACGTGATTTTCTTAATGGTCGTTCTTTATTGGATTGTAGGTTGCCGTCTTGATTATTTGTGGATTAAATGACTGTAGAATGACAATTGTTAAAAAAAGGGGGGGGTGCCATTACATAATACACCCAATAAGCGACTAAATTGGCAAGTAATACTGACAACCCACGCGCTAGCGCAGCGAAAATTATTCAAGCCGTTATATATAAAGGTGAGTCTTTAAGTGCGTTATTACAAAATGAGGATGATCCCTTAGTTAGGGATTTGTGCTATGGCAGTTTACGCTGGCATGAGCCGCTTTCTGCTATAATCAATGAGTTGCTTTCAAAGCCATTAAAGAAAAAAGATAAAGATATAGAGTGCCTAATTCAAGTTGGTCTGTATCAAATTATTTATCAAAAAACACCTGACCATGCTGCTGTTGGTGAGACTGTTGAAGCCTTGAAGGGCTTATCAAAACCATGGGCGAAAAAATTAGTTAATGCTGTATTACGAAATTACTTACGAGAACAAGAAAGCCTTCAAACAGAAATAAATAAAAGACAAGTCGTTAAGTATGCATTTCCTCAGTGGTTAATTCATCAAATCAAAAGTGCTTGGCCTGAGAATTGGGAAAGTATTTTGTATCAATCCAATCAACGTGCCCCTATGACTTTGCGTGTAAACCTCAAGCATCAAAGCCGTCAGAAGTATTTACAAAAACTTAAAGATGAAGGTATTGGGGCAGAAAAACTTGATACTGTTAAAACCGCTATTCAATTGGATAAACCTTGTAATGTTTTTACCCTTCCTGGATTTACTGATGGTGATGTTTCAGTTCAAGACGGTGCGGCTCAGTTAGCCAGTATTTTGCTGGATTGCAAAGACGGCATGACTGTTCTGGATGCTTGTGCAGCACCTGGTGGTAAAACGGGGCATATCTTAGAAAGTGCCGATGACTTAGAGGTGATAGCTGTTGATAATAGTGAGGTGCGTTTAGAGCGTGTCACTCAAAATTTAAAGCGTTTAAAGCTAGAGGTAAAAGTGATTGCGGTAGATGCACTCGCTACTGAATTATATGCGAAAGATAAGCAGTTCGATCGTATTTTATTGGATGCACCTTGCTCCGCTACGGGCGTTATACGCCGTCACCCTGATATTAAAGTGCTGAGACGAAAATCGGATATTGATGAGCTTCGACAGCTACAGAGTAAGATGCTGGACGCACTATGGCAAAAGCTTAAAGTAGAAGGGGTGATGTTGTATGCCACTTGTTCAATTTTGCCAGAGGAAAATGAGCTGCAAATAAAGGCATTTATGAAGCGACATGATAATGTTAAAGCAATTCCTATTGAAAATGCGCAAGGGTATGGCTTGCAGGTATTTCCTGGTG
>CAZWEA010000150.1:0-6703 GCA_964632635.1 uncultured Cocleimonas sp.
ATGTTTACGGCAAATTCTATGAATTGTTTAACTGAGGCATTAGGTTTAGCGTTACCGGGTAATGGTTCCTTGCTTGCGACTCATGCTGATCGTGAAGAATTGTTTTTAGAAGCGGCTCGCAAAATTGTTTCTCTCACAAAACGCTATTATGAAGAGGATGACGAAAGTGCATTGCCTCGAAATATTGCTAACTTTAAAGCCTTTGAAAACGCCATGTGTTTAGATATCACGATGGGTGGGTCAACTAATACCGTACTTCATTTATTAGCAGCTGCACATGCAGCAGAAGTTGATTTTACTATGGATGACATGGATCGTTTATCTCGTGTCGTGCCAAACTTAAGTAAAGTTGCTCCAGCTACACAATTATTTCATATGGAAGATGTACATCGTGCGGGTGGTGTTTTTCGTATATTAGGTGAGTTAGAGCGTGGCGGAATGATTCATAACGATTGTTTTACCGTACATGAAAAAACCATGGGCGAAGCCCTAAAAAAATGGGATATTGCACGTAATCCATCCGAAGAAGTGCAAACCTTCTATAAAGCAGCTCCTGGTAATGTACCCACACAAACAGCCTTTAGCCAAAGTAAGCGCTGGGATGAATTGGATTTAGATAAGGTTAATGGCTGTGTTCATGATATTGAAAATGCATATTCTAAAGATGGTGGTTTAGCGGTGCTTTATGGCAATATTGCTGAAGATGGTTGTATTGTAAAAACAGCAGGTGTTGATGAAGGAAGTTTAAAGTTCTCAGGTAGAGCCCGTGTTTTTGAGTCACAAGATGATGCTGTTTCTGCCATTTTGGATGACAAAATTGTTGCGGGTGATGTGGTCGTTATTTTATACGAAGGCCCAAAAGGTGGCCCTGGTATGCAAGAAATGTTGTATCCAACCAGCTATCTAAAGTCTAAAGGGCTAGGCAAAGCTTGCGCTTTGATTACGGATGGGCGTTTCTCAGGTGGTACATCTGGTTTATCCATCGGGCATGCTTCTCCAGAAGCCGCTGAAGGTGGCGCGATTGGTCTTGTTGAAGAGGGTGATACCATTGAAATTGATATTCCTAATCGCACTATCTCATTAAGTATCAGTGATGCTGATATGACAAAACGCCGAGCTACAATGGAAGTGAAAGGAAAGGATGCTTGGAAAGCTGCTCCGAGACCTCGTAATGTTACTACAGCACTTCGTGCTTATGCAGCAATGGCTACTTCGGCAGCGAAAGGTGCGGTGCGAGATGTTACTCAAGTAGAGTAATAATAACGGTATGAAAATTTTCTCTTCTGTTTTTCTTCTCCTTACCTGTTTATTGCTAAACAACATCGTTTCGGCTGAACATTCAGTCGAAACAGCTTTAGACACAAGTGAAATAGAAAAACACTATGAAAAGAAACTAGTGATAGTCTCTTCATTTCCAGAAGTAATAGGCAGTACTTTTAAACAAGCTTTTGAGGAAAAACACCCAAAAGTTGAGGTGGTTGTTAGCAAGAAAAAAACCACGGCTGGGATTAAGTTTATTGAGTCAAAGAAAGGCAATAACGACATTGATCTTTTTTGGGTATCTGCGCCTGATGCATTTGAAGTTCTAAAAGAGAAGGGGTTACTGCAAAAATATATCCCTAAAACCAAAGGTATTCCAAAACGAGTTAATGGTTATCCTGTCAATGATCCAGAGGGTTTTTATACGGGTTTCTCTAGTTCAGGTTACGGCATAATGTGGAATACCGAATACTTAAAAAAGTATAATTTGCCCGAGCCAAAACAGTGGGTAGATTTAACCCGTAGTGAATATCGTCGTCATATTGGGCTATCTACGCCATCACGGTCTGGAACTACTCACTTATTAGTAGAGGGAATTTTACAGCTAAAGGGATGGCAACAAGGCTGGTCTATTATTAAAGAGATTGGCGCTAATGCCAAAGTCATTACTAACAAAAGTTCGCAGGTTCCCAAGGGTGTTATCAGTGGTGAATTTGGAATTGGGCTTGTCATTGATCTTTATGCCTTATCTGCAATCGGTGCTGGGCATCCTATTGGTTTTTCCTATCCAACCGATACAGTTTTTGTGCCTGCTAATATTGGTATTATAACCAATGCACCAGAGAAAGAATTGGCTGCTGATTTTATAGAGTTTGTGCTATCTGAAGAAGGTCAAAAGTTATTATTAGATCCTAGTATTAGTCGTTTGCCTATCCGCCCTGAAATTTACTCGGGAAGAATTCCTGATTATTATCCATTGCCCTACGGGGAGAAACAATACGGTTCAGTTATACCATTCGATGTGAAGCTAAGTAAGGGACGTTATAACGTTGTTAATTCATTATTTGATGTGATGATTACCTATCATCATGAGGACTTACAGCTAGCTATGCGTGCGATACAGAACGCAGAAATTAGTTTTTCAGCAACCCATTTTGCAAAACCTAAACTTGCTAAAGCGATTAATTGGAGCAGAGATTTAATTAATAAAGTGCCAGTAGATGAAGTAGCTAGTTCAACGCCAAACTTTGTCAGAAAGTTTACCCAAAGGCGCAAAAATGAAAGTGATGTTATAAAGGGTGAGCAGGCAGAAATTGAGAAAAAGTGGCAAACCATGGTTGAAGATAATTATGATGCTGTTTATGACACAGCTAGTATGTTTTAGACCTTTTATTAACTATCTGTAGAGGCAATGGAAAAGTAGTATATGGCACCCCCCCCTTTTTTAGATAATTGTGTTACTTTCTGTTGTTTCTTTTCAGTACATCTTTCAGATTGACCACTTGGCTACCAAACTGATCGATCACTGCGCTACCTTCACTCATTTTGTTTCGTTGGCCATGATAACGAATACCATTAATCGTTTTTAGACTGTTTTCAATCTCCATTTCTAAGCTTTGTCCAAACTCAGGATTACTTTTAATCAACTTTTCGATAGTAGTAACCGATATTCTAGCGATTTGTAGATCATGGTGTGCTACAACGGTTGTTAAGCTTTCTATGTGGCGTAGTCCTGCTAATACACCAAATAGGCTACCTGGGCGAGTTACACCAATTGTATGCTTTTTATTATTAATGTCTCTGACAAAGGATTGAACTTTTCCTGTTAAAACAGCATAAATATATTCAGTTTCTTCGCCAGCTTTTAGGATGGTTTCAGCTTCACCATAACGTTGCACGCTTGAGTTTTCAGCAAGTAGGGCCAACTCTTGTGGGTTTAGTTCAAAGGTTTCGAGCTGTTGTAACTTGGCTTCAATACCGTCATCTTTGATTGTGTCGATTTTACCCAGCATCATGTCTGAGCCTTTGAAATAGTACATTTGATGATCTTCGTAAGGGAAGATAATGCCATTACGTTTAGCAGCATACCAAGCACTGCTTAGATACGCATCTCTGGCTTTTACAATGTCTCCATAATCTGAAAACCATATCTGTGCTTCATAAGAACCCGCATCGTTTTCCAGTGCAATTAGCTTAACTTGAGGGGCAGGGTCATCCAACACATAGTCGGCATGATGTGCCGCTTCAAGCATTGCTTTTCTTACCATGTTCGGAGGATGTTCTTCACAAAAATCAATGACTACTCGTTCCATATGGACACGTTCAGGTCTGCTGTAATTGTAAAATGTTTCGCCTGCAAGTAAAGAATTTGGTATCACTAATAAGTCATTTTCAAATGTTTTCAAGGTAACAGAATGCCAATTTACAGTGGTAACTTTTCCAACCACGTCACCGGTTTTAAGCCAATCCCCAACTTGAAATTTGCGTGCTGAAATTAAGGTAATGCCAGCGAATAGTCCGCCTAAGGTATCTTGTAATGCGAGCCCGAGAACAATAGAGCCCACGCCTAATGCAGCAAGCATTTTTCCTAGGTCGATGCCCCAAATTTGCGCCATAACAATGGCAAAGCTGAACAATATAAAGAACAGCCGACCTATATTAAGGATTAATGAAGGGACTCGACTTTGCCATTGATCTTCGGTCTGCTGGCTATCCCAATAAATATTAAATACGGATAAAGACAGGTAGATAATACTTATCCATAAGATGGTTGAAGAAATTTGTACAAATGTATTATTGCTATTTAGATCTAAAACCTGAGTGAGTAATAGATACACAACTAAACTAGGGAGAATTAAATACTGGGCATTACCCAGTAGTGACTTTCGTGAGTCACTGCCTCCCTCTATGCGATAGAGCATTTCGCCAAATAAAATTGAAAGTAGTGGAAAACCAATGAGTAAGCCGATACCCCAAGCCATCCAAGTATCATTGCTGAAAAAATCTAAATTGAGCCACTCAAACATCTTCAGCTACCAGTAATTTCCATATTTTGACTGTTTGAGAATCATCAAAACTAATACTGTCTGTTTCTTTAAAGTTATACTTATTTCGCAGTTGTTCGTAGGTAGTTCCTGAAACTTTTATTTCACCAAATGAAGATTTATCACTAATCTCATTAACAATATCAACCGTTGGCCCCCAGACATCATAGAAAAATTTATTATTACCTACCACGCCAGCCAAAACAGAGCCTGAGTGAATAGCTATTTTTAGTACGAGATCAAGATCGAATTCATTTCTTAGACGTTTAACAATTTCAGTAAGTTCAAGTGCGAAATCTAAGGTGCGTTTATAATGGTCTAAGTGAGGCATCATCAAGCCACATACAGCCATATAGTCGTCACCTACTGTTTTTAGCTTATCTACGCCATGGCGGTGAGCTGCTTCATCAAACTCCTGTACTAAATGATTTAATCTGCGAATTGATTCTTGCGGTGTTTCCTCACATGAGGGTGAAACCATTCCCTTTACTGTGATGTAAATAATGGATACATTAGGAACCAAGTCGGCGATATTATCTTCACCATTTTTCATACGTTCAGCAATAGATGGAGGCAGTATATTTAAAAGCAGCATTTCATTTTCAGTATCTTTATCACTGATCAACTGTTTTTGATCACGAAAGCTATTTGCCATGACATTGAATGACTGTGTTAATTCACCTAATTCATCACCACTGTTTACTTTTAATTCAATGTTAGATTCTCCCTGAGCAAGGCGTTTATGTCCTTTTAGCAAAGATTGAATGGGTTTGAGAAACATATTGGAAACAAGTAGCGCTAATAGCGTTACCACAATACCTAAAATACTAGCACTGACCATTACTTGACGACGAAATTTGTCAATTGGTTTATTGATTTCAGCAGTATCCATCTTTGATAAAATAGCCCAATCCATACCGGAAACACGCAAAGGGGCGTAACTACTCATTACTTCAACACCACGGTAATCAACTTCTTTGTGTATTCCTTTATTCCCTGAAAGAGCTTGATCAAGGGTTTTTGCATTTACTGGTTGGAATAAAATAGTGGTGTTGTTTTTTGAAATACGATCAACCTCATTTTGAGGCATTCCAATACTTTGTAATTGGCCGAGAAAAGCTTTCTTATCTTGGAGTAGAAAGCGTGACTCTGATCTCATTAAGTGATCACGACCAACAAGAAGAACCTCACCAGAATCTCCCATGCCACTGTCTTTCCACTTTTTATTACTTGTCATCACATTGTTAAGTGCATGGGATGGAATTTGTAAGGCGAGAATTCCGGCTATATTTTTGCCATCATAAACTGCTATTGCTACAAAAGCAGAAGGCGCACCGTAGGAAGGGATATAACTTTCATAGTCTTGAATTTTTGCGACTCCACGTTCTTTATTGCGGATAATGTGTTTGCCTAATCGTGCAAGATTAGAGGTGGCATTGGCTCCTGTTAGCAGGTTGTCGGCAAAGTCTGTTTCTTTGTATGCACTATAAACAATCTCGCCTGTTTCAGGATCAATTAAGAATAAATCATAGTAGCCAAATTGTTTGGTCAGGCTTAATAGATTTTCATGGTAGCGTTGATGTACTTGAGAATAGTAGCTACTATCGGTTTCAGATTTGATTAGCTTGTCTTTTTCTCCGACCTTATTTGGATTATTGGATATGTAGTGATACTGCAAATAGCTTGCTGCGGTTGTATTAGGTAAAAAGTTTTTAGCAACAGGCTCCCCACCTATTTTTTCTTTTAAACGCGGTATAAATTGTTTGCGGTAATACTCTAGTAATTTGTTTTTTTGTTTTTCATTTAGATGTTCTTTTCCAGCTAAACGATAAGCTGTGCGAAATTCATTTAAAGCATCGATGACAATATGATTTTGAGAAAAGGCTTGAACCTGATTTTGAATATCAGAAAAATAAGCTTCAACTTGTTGAATTTTAGCTTCCCGTAAAGTCGTTAATTGATTAGTTGTACTTTGCTGTAATGCATCTTTAGCTGCACTATAGCCTTGGTAGGCAACAACGAGAATACTGATAACACTTGCAAGCAACAGCATGATTACCAATTTTGACCGTATGCTTAAATTTCCTGAAAGTTTCATTTGCGATGGATTAATAGTTTCTATGAAAGTATCTTATCACAAGATAAAGCGACACACTCTTGGGGTTATTGCTTTTGTAAAGAATGAAGGATCAGATCCTACAGGAATCGTGAAACTGAATAAGCACGGGTATTTGGGCTTGGAGACCCTTTACTCAACATATCAGTAATCAGCTGTGCTGAAATTGCAGCTTGTGTTACGCCTAGATGATGATGCCCAAACACCATACCTATATTTGTGTGTTTTGGGTGTAGATCAATTATAGGCAAAGAGTCCGGTAGAGTAGGGCGAATTCCCATCC
>CAZWEA010000151.1:0-6661 GCA_964632635.1 uncultured Cocleimonas sp.
TCGTGAATCCCACTTTTTTTTATCAAAGTCTGAGTCAAAAGATTCAGTATGAATTTTCTGTAGTAAGTTAGTAAAACTTTTCATAGTTACCTTGAAAATAGTTGCTTAAGTAAAGTGTGACCCAATATTAGTTTAGAATGGATATAATCAACAATTAATTGTGGGTATACTGCTTTATTAGCTTTTGATGATATACTCTTTTCCAATTTATTATAATTTTTTTTAAAGGTGTAACAATGCAAGTAGTCGTAGACGGTCAAACAATCGAATTAAGTGAAGCGGGTTGGATGGAAGATTTAAGTGAGTGGACAGAAGATATTGCCGTTGCAATTGCCGCTGAAATTGAGGATCTCCCTGAGCTGACACAAGAGCATTGGGATATCATTAATATGACACGAAAGGCGTTTAGCGAAAATAACCAAGTTGCTGAACCTCGTAAATTTATGAAACTAATGAAAGCTGAGTACGGAAGTGATCGTTCTTCTAATAAATACCTATTCAAGCTATTTCCTAAAGGTGGTGTAATTAAGTCTGCGAATAAAGTTGCAGGTTTACCAAGACCTAAAGGTTGTAGTTAAGATAAATATGACCTAGGTCGGTATTTCTTAATTGACCAAGTCACATAAAGCTGGATAATTGCAGAATTGAAAATCTCAGGAGTCCTCAGCATGACTCAGTGGCGAAAGAAAAATGCGATAAAACTTTTCTGATTGAGGCGTGAATTGCAGCTAATAGCGAGCTATTAGCAAGATTTACAACGAAAAGCAGGAAGGTTTTAGCCATTTTTGCTCGTCATCTGAGTTATGCTGGGGTCTCTTCATGATAATTTTTATTATAAAAAGTTATGAAACCGACAATATCTGTAATTATCCCATTCTACAAAGTAGAACACTATCTAAACAGGTGTCTCCAATCTGTTCGAGATCAAACTCTCAGTAATATTGAAATTATTTGTATCAATGACTGCTCTCCAGATAACAGTCATTTAATTGCTGAAAAGCATGCTTCAGAAGACTCCCGAATATCTCTTATTAATCACAATGAAAACATTGGTGTTGGTGGCGCACGAAATAGCGCTATTGATATTGCTCAGGCTGATTTTATTGTTTTTGTTGATAGTGATGATTATGTAAAAAAAAATATGCTTGAGAAGTTATGGGAAGCTTCAAATCATGGTGAATTTGATGTTGTTTGTTGTGGTTTTATTGGCACTGATGATGAAGGGAAAACTCTTGCCGAAATAAGCTATGAGCCACGAGAAATCAATAATATTGAGAATAGTCTGAGTATTTTTTCAGTTTTTAATCCTGCAATGTGGAATAAGCTTTGGCGAAAAAGCTTATTTGTTGAATATGATATTTACTTCCCACCAAGTAGCTATTTTGAGGATATGTCAACACAGCCACGCCTACTAAATAATGCAAAGAAGTTGAAAATAATCGATGATTATCTCTATTATTACAATGCGCGAAGAGTTGGCTCAATTACGTGTACATACAGCGCTAAACATCAAAATGATATCTTTGATGGCTTTGAGGTTATATTAAGCTATCTTGAAGAGAATAATCTCATCAGTCGATATGGTGAAACGTTTAATCATTATATTGATTCAGGTGTTTTAAATCACGCTAAAAGAGCGACACAATCAGAGATGCTAGATGAGGAATTAGTCGCTTATCTACATAGATTACTACAGCTAAAAAATGATTTTTTGCAAACTCGTGATTTTCTAGAATCTAAAAATGCAGATAAATTACAGGCTCTCATAGAATCAGAAGAAAGGGTGACATGATGTCAGACCAGCTAGAAAAGATTAAACTGAAATTACAAGAGTTTGCTAAAGAGCGTGATTGGGATCAATTTCATTCACCTAAGAATTTTTCTATGGCGATGATTGTTGAGTGTGCTGAATTAGTAGAGCATTTTCAGTGGCTAACCGATGAACAAAGTAAACGTTTGCCCGCTGAGACACTTGATGAAGTGTCTCTAGAGATGGCAGATATAATGATTTATTTAATCCGTTTAGCCGATAAGTTAGATGTGGACTTGCTTGAGTCTGTTGAGCGTAAAATGGAGCTAAATGCACTTAAGTACCCTGTCGAAAAGTCTAAAGGTCTGGCGACTAAATATAATAAGCTCTAAGCTGTCATATCTCTCGTGCAAGATCTCAAGCCGTTAATGCATCTAGCAAAGCTTGATTCTTCTGTTGTTGTTTTTTTAAAGTAATACGATTTGCTTGGAAAATACTGGCTAATTGTAAAACTGATTCGTCAAAAGCATCATTGATCACAACATAATCAAATTCATCATAATGCTTAATATCATCACAGGATTGTCCAAGTCGTTTTGCAATGACTTCGTCACTATCTGTTCCACGCCCACGTAGTCGCTTTTCTAACTCTGTTTTTGAGGGGGGTAAAATAAATACAGATAATGCTTCAGACATAAGCTTTCTTACCTGTTGAGCACCTTGCCAGTCAATTTCTAAAATCACATCAACACCTTTTTCTAAAAGCATATCTACTGCCGCTTTAGATGTTCCGTAATGATTTCCAAAAACATTAGCATGCTCTAAAAATTTATCCTCATGAACATCGTTTAAAAAATCATCGGCTGAAACAAAGTGATAGTGTTTTCCATCAACTTCACCTTCACGTGGTTGGCGTGTTGTATGGGAGACTGCCATTTCAGCATCAGATAAAGTCTCTAGTAATTTAGAGATCATACTGGTTTTACCCGCACCAGAAGGTGCTGAAATAATGTATAGTGTTCCTGAACTCATTAATTTTAACCTCGAATCTGACTATCAGTAATTATTAAACTATTATTACGTTATGACACATATTATCACTGTACCTGCCTTCTCTGACAACTACATCTGGCTAGTTTGTGATGAAAAAGAGCAATATGCCGCAATTGTAGACCCAGGAGATGCAAGCCCTGTTATTGCTGCGCTAGAAGAAAACAGCATCGAGCCGATTGCATTATTGATTACTCATTTTCATCATGATCATGTTGGGGGGATTTCTAAGCTGCTGGAAAAATATCCCAACTTACCTGTGTATGGTCCAGATAGTGAAAACATTCCGCAAATGAATCACCCATTAAAAGGTGATGAAATCATTACATTTGATAAACTCGCTTGTGATTTTCAAGTGATGAATGTTCACGGGCATACGGCAGGTCATATAGCTTATTATACAAAAGATGAGAATAATAACGGTAAATTATTTTGTGGCGATACCTTATTTGCCGGAGGCTGCGGGCGTGTTTTCAATGGTACCATGAAGCAGCTACACGACTCTCTGGAGAAGATTTCTCAATTACCAGAAGATACTCTGATTTATTGCGCACATGAATACACGCTGGATAATTTGGGCTTTGCTAAATGGGTCGAGCCTGACAGTGGCGATATTCTTGCGCGTGAAGAGGCAGATAGAAATTTGATTGATAATGACCAAGCAACGGTACCTTCATTACTTTCACTCGAGTTATCAACCAATCCTTTTATGCGCACCGATCTTCCTCATGTTCAAGAACGAGTAGCGGATGCTACAGGTCAAACGCTCAATGATTCTGTTGCTGTTTTTACGGCGATGAGGACTTGGAAGGATTCAGAGTACGATTGATTGCGCAGAGTGATAGTTGTACTGCAATTATTAAAAAAAGGGGGGGGTGCCATTTTACTTCTGTTAGTTACTAGGCATTTAAATTTCTCTCCATTGACCATTCTCCAGCCCATCAATTGTCCACGATCCGACACGATACCGAATCAATCTGAGGGTAGGAAATCCAATGGCAGCGGTCATACGTCTTACTTGACGATTACGTCCTTCACTAATGGTTAACTCTAACCAGCTATCAGGAATAGTTTTACGCACACGAACGGGTGGATCACGTTTCCATAATAAATATGGCTCGCTAATTAAACGTACTGTAGCGGGTTTCGTGATACCGTCTTTTAACTCTATGCCAGTACGCAATACTTCAAGGTCACTTTCTTGTGGCTCACCTTCCACCTGAACCCAATAGGTTTTACTCATCTTTTTATCTGGGTGCGCGATTTGGTGTTGTAGTTTTCCATCATCCGTTAGAATTAATAAACCTTCACTATCCTTATCAAGTCTCCCTGCGGCATATACATTTTTATCAGTAATGAAGTCTGCCAGTGTTTTACGGGGTTGTTTGGCATCTGACTTTGAATCAGTAAATTGTGTCAGTACATTAAAGGGTTTGTTAAAAAGGATTATTTTAGACATACTTATTACCTAGATTCCTCAGTTGAACGCTTAGGGCAGATAATAAGATAATGATTAGCATGATAATAAATTGTATTACTGTGATGGCGCATGACGTTGTTGTAGTTTCCTGAAAGAGAATAACTATTCCGTGCAGTTATGCCTAGCCCTGAACCAGCACAGTAGCACACTTTAATCTGCCCAACTAAGGATTCTAATATTATGCGTATTTATCACATCCTCACAGCATTTATTTTCACCTTTTTAGTGTCCTCTTGTAGTGTGATTTTGCCTGAAATGAATAAAGCACGAACTGCAGAAAGAGTGCAAAAAGCAGTTTCGAATCAACGCTCAAAGGAGCTTTCTTTATTTATGACGTTCTCCGGTGGGGGCACGCGCTCGGCAGCATTATCCTATGGTGTACTAAGACAACTTCGTGATACAACCGTTACTATTAATAATAGGAAACGACGTTTACTGGATGAGATAGATTTGATCTCCTCGGTTTCAGGGGGAAGTTTTACCTCTGCTTACTTTGGTCTTTTTGGTGACCGAATTTTTCAGGATTTCGAAAGTAAGTTCTTAAAAAGACAGGTGCAAACAGAGTTGGTACGCTTATCTTTACTAAGCCCAAAAGCATGGATTCGCTTAGCCCCAAGCTTGTTTGAGCGTAGCGATTTGGCGGCTGAGTATTACAATCGAGTCATTTTCAAAAAGAAAACATTTGCAGACCTAAGGGAAGATGCACCACTAATAATAATCAATGCAACAGACCTATCATTAGGGCAGGGGTTTGCTTTTACGGGGTTTCACTTTAGTTGGATATGTTCTGATCTTAATAGCTATCCAATCTCTAGGGCAGTGGCGGCATCTGCTGCGGTGCCCATTGTTTTCTCCCCCATTACACTGAAGAATCATGCGGCAGACTGCCAATATTCACCGATTGTTTGGGGTATTCAAAATAGACAACAAAGTTCAAATACTAATAAAAAGCAAAAACGTTATATCGATGCATTAAAAATCCAATCTTACCGCGATAATAAACAGCTAAAGTATTTACATTTGGTAGACGGTGGTGTTGCTGATAATTTAGGGATTCGCTCAATTTTAGACACCATTACGTTTCATAACGATAATATGTGGTTTGCGATGAAAACCTATGGAATGAAAGAAACAAAGAAAATGGTTTTTATATCTGTTAATGCAGCCAGTTTTTTAAACTCTAGTCTGGCTAAGATAAGGCGAGCACCATCCACGGTTGATATTATTGATACCACCACGACGATTCAATCTAATAAATACAATAATGAAACGATTGATCTACTTACCAGTAAATTTCCTTTATGGAAAAAGCAGGTGCAGCAAGGTCGCTGCAAGGAAAGCCAATCAGATGATTGTGGAGACATAGAATTTGAATTGATTGAAATTAACCTAGAAGACTTAAGTGATAAAGAGATTCAGGCCTTAGGTATTGTACCGACCACTTTGGAGTTGCCTGATAAAACGGTGGATCAACTGATTTCTGCAGGCAAAAATTTAACTATTCGTTCAAAGAAATTTCAAAAACTAATAGACGTTTTAAAATAAGCTTAATGATTTTCCTGTATTTAAATCCCTATGAAAGTTGAATAGGGAATAGTCATACAATCTTTAAAATAAGGTGGGGGTGCCTATTCCCATTCTAGCTCAGTAAAGACTTGTTGTGCATTCCTTCCTGATAGTACATCAAAGTTAAATAGGTAGGAAAATTTTGATTGATCTACTTTTCCAATTTCAGAAATATCACCATCATTGTCAACAAACTCAGTTACAGCTTCTCGTATATTCACTAAATAGTTATAAGTATCTTCTGTTGCTTTCGCTAATGTTGTAGGTTTACCGTGCCCAGGTACAATATGCTTAGGCTTATAAGATGCCATCACTTCAAAAACTTTAATCCAGCTCTTACTATTAGAGTGATCAAGAATTCCCAATATTCGTTCAGTGTAAACAATATCGCCCGTAAACATTACGCCTTCTTTGGCAAGCCATACAAAGCTCTCACCTGGTGTATGTGCTTGCCCAACGTGATGAATCTCAAAAGTAAATTCACCCAGTTTAAAGCTTAAGTCTTTTTCAAAGGAATTATCAGCATAAACGGGATTGGTCACCTTAACTTCTTTCTCATTAACTAAAGTACCGAGTCTAAAGAACTGATCTTGAAGGCGTGCTTTTTGGTCTTTGACCGCAGCCTTACTGGCAATGATTTCTGCACCTAGTTTTTTAAAGTAGTCATTGCCTAACCAACGATGATCCTGACCTCCCGTATTGATCACTTTTACAATAGCTTTATCAGTCACCGACTTGATAACAGAGTGAATAGCTTTTGCACCATTGTAAGTGCCACCAGAATCAATTAGAACAACGCCTTCAGAAGTCACTAC
>CAZWEA010000152.1:0-6327 GCA_964632635.1 uncultured Cocleimonas sp.
CACACACAATCTTGTAAAAAATACGGGGGTGCCATATGGACACTCAGGTTATGTAGAAGAAATACCTAATTAATAGAGGTGCCCTTTAAATACTCAATATAGCCTTACGATAAAACTGCAGTTCTTCTATCGATTCTAAAATATCATCCATCGCCAGATGTGCCCCTTTTTTGCTATAACCTTTCAATGCTTCTGGCTTCCACCTTGCTGCAAGCTCTTTTAGTGTGCTCACATCCAAATTACGATAATGGAAATAATCCTCTAATTCTGGCATTTCACGCGCCATAAAACGACGATCCTGACAAATGCTATTACCACACATAGGGGATTTTCCTTTAGGAACAAACTCTTCTAAGAACTTAATCGTTTCAGCTTGAGCTTGCAGTGCACTAAACTGGCTTTCTTTGACACGTTTAATTAATCCCGAACTGCCATGATGGCTCTGATTCCATTCATCCATTCCATCTAAGATGCTATCTGGCTGATGAATCGCAATAATAGGGCCTTCCGCTAGTTTGTTTAAATCCTTATCGGTAACGACTGTGGCAATTTCAATAATGACATCATTAAAGGTATCCAAACCGGTCATTTCTAAATCTATCCAGATTAAGTTATTTTTGTTTTGACTCATAGGGTATAATTCCGCGCTAGTTCTTGTTTTATAACAAGGTTGAATTTTAAATAATTAGTCTTATTTTATATCATATGCATATTTTTACAGTAATTTTTCTTATCATGGTTGTTATCACCGTGGGCATACAGTTTTGGCTATCTCTTCGTCAAGCGAAGTACGTTGCAGAACACCGTGGCGAAGTACCAAAAGAATTTGCTGATAAAATCACCCTTGAGGAACATCAAAAAGCGGCTGACTACACACGCACTAAAGGTAGCTTTGGTCGATTTGGCTTATTACTAAGCACGATTATTCTTATTTTATGGACACTCGGTGGTGGCCTAGCTTGGTTAGACAGTCTTGTTCGCTCTTATGAGTTGAGTACGTTAACCACAGGTGTCATCGTTATTCTTGCCTTCTCATTAATTTCTAGCTTATTAGATATTCCAACATCGATTTATAATACTTTTGTTATCGAAGAAAAATTTGGCTTTAATAAGTCCACTATAGGTGTGTTCTTTATCGATATGATTAAAGGCGCAGTGCTTGCTCTGGCGATAGGCATCCCGTTGATCATGTTGGTTTTATGGTTAATGGAAAGCGCGGGAGACCAGTGGTGGCTTTATGCATGGGCAGCTTTAACTGGTTTTTCCATTCTTATGATGTGGGCTTACCCTAAATTTATCGCCCCTATTTTCAACAAATTCAAACCTTTAGAAGAAGGCGAAGTGCTAGATAAAATCACTACCCTATTAAAGCGCACGGGTTTTAATTCTGATGGTGTATTCGTTATGGATGGCTCGAAACGCTCTAGCCATGGCAATGCCTACTTCACAGGCTTTGGTAAAACAAAGCGTATCGTATTTTTCGACACCTTATTAAAACACCTAACCCCAAAACAAGTTGAAGCGGTTTTAGCTCATGAGTTGGGACATTTTAAACACAAGCATGTACTAAAAGGCATGGTCGTTTCAATGACTATGACATTAATTGGATTCGCTGTTCTAGCCTGGCTAATGAAGCAAGAATGGTTTTATAGTGCATTAGGGGTACAACAATCTTCAACCTATATGGCATTATTGTTATTTATGTTGGTTAGCCCTGCATTTACCTTCTTTATCGGCCCAATGATGTCACGTTGGTCACGTAAACATGAGTTTGAAGCTGATACCTTTGCAGCCCAACAATCAGATTCTGGGGAACTAATTAATGCATTAGTTAGTCTATATAAAAAGAACGCAGGAACATTAACACCAGACCCGTTATATTCAGCGTTCTATGATTCACACCCGCCTGCATCAATACGCATTGCGCACTTGAAACAGGCTGGATAGTTAACATAAACAAATTAATTTTTTGAGAAAAAAGAAGTGTATACGGAGACTTATTATGAAATTTTCTAACAAACTAATCATTACATTAGCGGGCTTGCTAATTTCAGGTGCTACATTTGCAGCAGGTAATGCAAGCAATGGTAAAAAACTATTTACCCAATCTAAGTGTAACCAATGTCACGGCACCGAAGTTTTCACTCGCTCTGATAGAAAAGTTACTGATTTAACAAAATTGGAAGCACAGGTAAGACGTTGTGATTCTAACCTTAATACGAATTGGTTTGATGATGAAATCCATGATGTAACAGCTCATCTCAATGCCGCTTACTACAAGTTTTAATCTCAAGATGACTATATCTTGAGTCCAAAAATCAACACCGGGCGGGTTATTATCCGCTTTGGTGCTGAACTCCTTGTCGAGAACACCTCAGAAAATCCATCTGATCCACCCGTCCGTTGCACAGCCAAACGTAAATTTGATACCATCGTTTGTGGCGATACCATTACATGGCACCACAATGAACATGGCAATGCATCAGTCGTTGACCTTCTTCCACGTAGTAATGCGCTCACCCGCCCCGGTTATCGAGGCAAACCCAGAACCATAGCCGCCAATATCGACCAACTGGTCATTGTCAACTCTTGGCTTCCTGAAACCTCATGGGACTTAGTTGATCGCTATCTAATCGCTGCTCACCAGCTCAATGCTGAAGCTATTATTGTTATGAACAAAAGTGACTTAGCAGAAGAACACGCCACCGAAGAAGACTGGCAAGCCATGAAAACCTATCAAGATATTGGTTATAATGTGTTGCAAATGAACGCTATATCTGGAGAAGGTGTTCAAGACTTACAAGACTTAATGAGTAAAAAGACCTGTATTTTCAGTGGTCGCTCAGGTGTAGGTAAATCATCCATTGCCAATATAATTCTTCCTGAGTTAGATATTACAGTCGGCATTATTTCTGATTCTGGAGAAGGAAAACACACCACCACAACAGCCACACTGTATAAGTTACCCAATCAAGGCTATCTAATTGATTCACCCGGTGTGCGTGATTATGCGCTAGGAAATCTAGATGTTCATCAGCTCAGTGATGGTTATATTGAATTCAAAGAACACACAGCATCTTGCCGATTTAATAATTGCAGTCATGACCACGAACCTGGCTGCGCCGTTAGAACATCAGTAGAAAGTGGTGAAATTTCAAAAGAGCGTTATCAGCGCTACATTCAAGCACTGCATTCGCTAGACTCCTGAATCAACACCATTTAGATTACAATTATCTAAAAAAGGGGGGGGTGCCATATAGAATATAGAGAGCTATTTTCAGCAAAATATACTTGCATGGCACCCCCCCCTTTTTTGTATAATTGCCTATATCTCTGTAACTACTGAGTTTCATTTATGCAAGCCACACATATCATAGCCATCATCGTCAGGCTATTTGCCATTGCAATATTGTTAAAGGCATTATCATCAATTTCTACTTTCTTTATGATGCCCTATGAACCTAGATTCTTGGTCTATCACATTGCTGGCGTAACATCGATTATTGCTTCATTACTGCTGTGGTTTTTCCCAACTTCGATTGCAAACCTCATTATCCCATTTGAGAAAGATATTGATACATCACATAGTAAATTAGACCTAAACGACTTATATCATTTAGGTTTTGTGATACTCAGTATTTATTTATTATTCAATATTTTCTCTGATGTTGTCTATTGGCTTTCTTATACAGCCTACGCAGCCACCATGGAGCTACCCTACTTAGACTACATCACCAATGAAAACAAAGCAGCTATGATGACGACTGCTCTCGAATTTATTCTCGTTATGTTTATTCTATTTCGCCGTAAAAGTATCATCGCATTTTTCCGGTCGCATAAAGTAAAGTAACAAGATTTGATTTAAAAATGACACCTTGTATCAATGCTGCGAAAAAGGCAGGTATTTCTTACCAAGTTCATGAATACCAACATGACCCTGCTAGTAAATCTTATGGTAATGAAGCTATTGAGAAGTTAGGTGTTGATGAAGCAAAGGTATTTAAAACACTAGTCGTTAAACTTGCAACGGGAGACTTAGCCGTTGCTGTTATACCTGTCTTATCAAAGTTGAATTTAAAATTAATGGCAAAAGCCACTAATACAAAAAAATCTGTTATGGCAGCCCCACAGGATGTTGAGCGTACAACAGGATATGTTTTAGGTGGAGTCAGTCCACTTGGACAGAAAAAAAGACTTAAAACAGTGATCGACCATTCAGCTAATGATCATCCAACTATTTTTGTTAGTGCAGGAAAAAGGGGGCTTGAAATAGAATTAGTCCCGAATGACTTAGCAAAACTTGTAAATGGAATATTAGCTGATATTTGCTAAAACTAACGTTTAGCCACCCCCTTTATGAAAGTATTTAAAGAAGGTTTTCAGGAAGGCTTCTTTTTGAGACTCAGTGATATTATTAAACTCAAAACATACATTTAAAACTGGAAGGGTAAGCATTGCAATTTTTCTTGGTATCGATTCTTGAATTTTAATATCGACCGTCATACTTTCTACTTCTGTTGAAATTAACCAATGGCTCGGCGAAAACTCTTTATATGAATACGGAGTTCTTGTAGTAAATTGACCTTGCAGTGTTTTTTTAAATTCAGCGGGGGTATATCCCATTTCATATTCATCTAAATTACTCACTACCCACCAGCAACAGGTGGCCAGATTGAAAGTACATCACCTTCTTTTAATAGATGTTTATCTCTATCATCACAAACAAAGACTCCATTGACTAAAACGATGTGTGCCTGCTCCATAGGGACTTTATATTCATCAATTACATCTTGTACGACTGCATCCTCAGCAACTTTTATTTCTCGTTTAAAGCGCGCTTTCCCTGGGGGAAGCAGGTGCATAAGAGATGCGTAGAGTTCTAGATACATTTTCATTGGTGAAAATTTACAGATAAATAACAATTCGTTAAAAAAGGGGGGGGTGCCATATTAAACAACATTATCCAACTCCTGTACGGAGGCAAGATATGCTTCCATAATACGTGTAGGATCTTGAAGTAGACGCTCTTTCCAAATGCCTAAATGTATTTTGCTTTCTATTAAGCCACGAATCACACCAATATGTTGAGTCGTTCCAAGGGTACTGGCTCCCACTAAAACATCATTATCATCATCAACACCAAAGCGCAGATTCAAATACTTATAGTTATCAGGATTATAAATTTCAACACTATCACCACCATCAACTCCCATCCATAAGCCAAAAGAATGTGAAATCAAACCTAATGTATCAAGTACATTCATATTGATATTGCCATGATGTTCAACTTGTTTTCCAGTCATATTCAATGCAGCAATGTGCCCATGATCAACTGCCGTTGGTTGAATAGCTTGCACATGATATTCACCCGTTGATAAATCTTTTCCCTGAGCAACATCTCCTGCGGCATAAATATCCGTTACATTCGTTTGCATGTGTGAATCAACAACCACACCCTCATCAACATCAATCCCTAGACCCTCAAGAAACGAAGTATTTGATTTAACGCCTGTAGCCGTGATAACCAAGTCAGCAGGTAAGCTCTCACCATTGTCCAACTCTACTGTCATTGCATTTGCGCCTTCTTTAATTGCAGTAATTTTAGTAGAAGTAAGTACATTAACCCCTTTCTCAATACACCACTTCTTAAGTAGACCACCCGCTTTATCGTCCATCATACGGGGAACCATGCGATCACCCATCTCAATAACAGTCAGATTTACACCACGAAGTTTTAATGATTCCAGAATAATACAACCTATAAACCCTGCTCCCATTAAGACAACATGATTGCCTTCTTTGGCAAGCGCTGCTATTTGTCGTGCATCGGATAAGGTCCAACACGAATGAACATTAGGAAGGTCAATACCTTCAATGGGTGGAGATATAGGGTGAGAACCTGTGGCAATAAGCAACTTATCAAAACTAAGCGTTGAATCATCCTCTAAAGTAACAAACTTCTGTTTTGTATCTATAGATGAAACCCGCTTACTAATATAGCTGATTTTGTGATCAGAATAGTAGCTGGGAGAGCGTAAATAGGTGCCCTCTTCTCCCACTTTATTCGTCAAAAAATAAGGAATTGCCATGCGTGAATATGGAGGTTCATCTTCTTCACTGATTAAAAAAATTATCGCTGTGGGATCTTCTTTACGCAAAGTTTCCGCAGCCACTACGCCACTTGGACCCGCGCCGATGATTATATGTTGCATAGAACTACAAACCGAGACGATCTATTGTTTCAGCTGTTGGTACACCTTCTGGCGTCCAGCCTCGAATTTCATAATACTTCGGCAGCATTTCACCAAGGCGATTGACCTGTCCTTT
>CAZWEA010000153.1:0-6253 GCA_964632635.1 uncultured Cocleimonas sp.
CATCACCAATTGCGTCTGTATTTTCAAGTAAGCAGAGAACAGGAACAGGGAAGAATGAACCATCTGTTAAAGTCATTTTTTCTGCTGCGCCCATTGCATCAGCTACATTCATATAGCCTTTCAACGGGTTAAAATAACCACCACCCATCATGACTGCATTAGCGGCAGCCTGTGAACTGATGACTACTGAAGGTAGAGACTCAGCTTCTTTAGTGAGTTTTTCATGTTCAGCAGCGTCATAGACGAAGCGTGGTTGTAGTTCGTCAGAACCAATTGGTTTAATCATCCTTATTTCCTCGTATCTACGACCCAAAAGGGAGTAGTGATAGGTTAAAAAATGGGTGATTCTACACGATGCAGGCTCATAAAAACAAGAAAATACGCGACTCCCTCAGCTTACCAGTAGGTATAAGCGTTGATGTTCACTCTGGCTCGTTATTGGAAAACTACTTTGTTGATGGTGCAACCTTACAAGCAGCTTACCTTCTGGATATACATTATGTGGCTCATGTGAAGCACTACTTCATGACCTATTTCGTTAAAATTATGGTTGTTGCCAGCAGATGTGCTTGAAACACATCACTTAAATCAACAGGACTTTGGAATAATATGTAACTGGCTTTTTTGTGGGTGTAGACTTATTATTGCTGAATTATTTTGTCTGTGTTTTTACAGTAGAGATTTTTAAATGCCACAAGCTATAACCATCGCCGTTGTTTCTGATACACATTCATACCTTGATCCTAGAATTATTGAGATAGTGAGTCAGTGTGATATTGCCGTACATGCGGGCGATATTTGTGGTGCAGAAATTCTTGAATCAATGAAACCTAAAACAGGCAAGGTATACGCTGTTACGGGTAATAACGATCCTTATTGTCATTTAACAAATACACAGTTGCCTGAAGTATTAAGTTTTGAAGTACTTGGTGAAAAAATAACGATTGAGCATGGGCATGTTCATGGTGCACATCAACCTGATCACGATTCACTTCGTAAAGCGCACTCTGACGCAAAAGTGATTATCTATGGCCATACACATAAACAAGTTATTGATAAAACATCCAAGCCGTGGATTTTAAACCCTGGTGCAGCTGGAAAAACACGCACGCATGGAGGGCCTTCTTGCTTAACCATCGAGTGTAATGAGGGTGTAGAGTGGGAAATAGAAGACTATCGTTTTTCTGAATGTTGATAGCCTTAGGAAGTTCTAAATAATAAGGAGGAGGTCCTAAAAGGACAATCTTCAAAAAAAAGGGGGGGTGCCATTTAGCTTTTGAATGAGTCGAAAAGCCCGTGGTACGTACCATTCTATCTTGTCATAAAAATAATCTAATTGAACTATAAGTAAAAGTTAGGCATGATTGAAGTCAATTAATTAGAATTCGGTTATGTTCTAATATACCTGAGACATATTTGTATGAAGACCATTCCAATCGTTGATAAAACTGAAGGTGTCGAGGTAAAGACGACAACGTGTTATATGTGTGCTTGTCGTTGTGGCATCAAAGTGACTATTAAAGATGGTGAAGTTCGATATATTCAGGGCAATCCTGATCACCCTTTAAATAAGGGCGTGCTCTGTGCTAAAGGTGCTTCGGGCATTATGAAGCAATATTCTCCTGCTAGATTAACCAAACCTTTGTTAAGAAAGGCTGGTACTGAGCGTGGCGCAGGTGAGTTTGAAGAGATTTCTTGGGATAAAGCATTCGGTATTATGGAGGAGCGTTTAGGAAAGCTTCGTGCTGAAGACCCTAAAAAGTTTGCACTCTTTACGGGTCGTGACCAGATGCAAGCACTGACTGGAATGTTTGCTAAGCAATTTGGAACGCCAAACTATGCGGCTCATGGTGGTTTCTGCTCGGTGAATATGGCGGCAGGAATGATTTACACTATTGGAGGTTCTTTTTGGGAGTTTGGTGGTCCCGATTTAGAGCGTTCAAAATTATTCTTTATGATTGGAACTGCAGAAGATCATCATTCCAATCCAATGAAAATCGAGTTATCTCAATTTAAACGTAATGGTGGGCGTTTTGTTGCAATAAACCCAGTGAGAACGGGTTATGCCGCTATTGCTGATGAATGGGTGCCTATTAAGCCAGGAACAGATGGCGCATTTCTGTTAGCCGTTATTCATGTACTCATTAAAAAGGGATTGTATGACCGGGACTTTTTGGTCCAATACACAAACTCTGCTGAATTAGTTGATATGACACCCGGTAGTATGGAAGAGGGTATGTTCTTACGCTTTGAAGTACCAGAAGAAGAGGGCTGTTTTGATCCGCAAAACAAACTGTGGTGGGATAGAGGTTTAGATATTCCAATATCCACACACACGGAAGGTGTTGACCCATACTTGACGGGTGAATTTAAGCTTGACGATGGCACACCGTGTAAGCCTGCTTTCCAATTATTAAAAGAACGTGTTGAAAATTATACGCCAGAGTGGGCAGAAGGTATTACTGGAATTCCTGCGGATACAATCCAACGTTTAGCCCATGAAATGGGAATTGTAGCGCGAGATCAAAAAATAGAATTACCGATTCAATGGACAGATGCATGGGGTAAAGACCATGACAGTGTTATTGGAAACCCTGTCTCGTTTCATTCAATGCGTGGATTAGCCGCACATTCAAATGGTTTTCAAACAATTCGTGCTTTAAGTATTTTGATGACATTACTTGGCACAATTGATCGACCAGGTGGTTTTCGTCATAAGGCACCATTTCCACGTCCGATTCCACCCTGTCCAAAACCACCAACAGGTTGGGATGATGTTAAGCCAAATACACCCTTAAATGGTATGCCACTGGGTTGGCCGGCTGACCCTGATGATTTGTTTGTTGATGATGACGGTGAGGCTATTCGTCTTGATAAAGGCTTTTCTTGGGAGTATCCGCTGTCGGTACATGGCTTGATGCACAACGCAATTACTAATGCGTGGCGCGGTGATCCATACCCTATTGATACACTGATGTTATTTATGGCAAATATGGCATGGAACTCCTCCATGAATACCACTGAAGTCAGAAAAATGTTGGTGGATAAGGATGAAAATGGCGACTATAAAATCCCCTTTATTATTGTCGCGGATGCCTATCATTCTGAAACAGTCGATTTTGGTGATTTGATATTACCCGATACTTCTTATCTTGAGCGTCATGATGCAATGTCGATGTTAGATCGTCCTATTTCAGAATATGATGGCCCCGTGGATGCTGTGCGTATTCCTGTTTTGCCGCCTAAAGGTGAGTGTAAACCGTTCCAAGATGTACTTGTGGAAATGGGTTCACGTTTGAAATTACCATCATTTGTTAATGAAGATGGAAAACGAAAATTTAAAGATTATCGTGATTTGGTGATTAATTTTGAAACTGCACCAGGATCGGGTATTGGTTTTCTCGCAGGTTGGCGTGGTCTTAGTGGTGAGAAATCACTAAAAGGTGAGCCAAACCCAAATCAGTGGGAAATGTACGAAAAAAATAACTGTGTATTCAAATATGAATTACCTAAGTCATTCCAATATATGCGTAACTGGAATAGGGGATATTTGCACTGGGCGCAAGAACATAATATGACGCGCTATGATGAGCCGATTAATGTGCATATTTACTCTGAAATATTGCAGAAGTTTCGTTTGGCGGCACAGGGAAAAACCGATGGCAGACAGCCACCTGATCGTTTAAGAAAGCGAGTTGAAACCTATTTTGACCCATTGCCTTTTCATCATGAACCACTAGAGTCTCAGCTAACAGATACACAAAAATATCCCCTTAATGCACTGACGCAGCGCCCTATGGCAATGTATCACTCTTGGGATTCTCAAAATGCATGGTTACGTCAAATCCATACTCATAATTATCTTTATGTTAGTCCACTTTTAGGTAAGAAAAATGGCTTTGAAGATGGTGACTGGGTTTGGGTTGAATCGATGCATGGAAAAGTTCGTTGTATGTGTCGTTTCTCAGAGTCACTAGAGCCAGGAACAGTATGGACTTGGAATGCGATTGGTAAAGCATCAGGTTCTTGGGGTCTTGATCCGAAAGCAAATGAAGCGAATAAAGGATTTTTGCTAAATCATGTGATTTCAGAAGAGTTACCTGCTCATGATGCGGGTGAGCATGTCTCTAACTCTGATCCTGTCACAGGGCAGGCAGGTTGGTATGATGTGCGCGTTCGTGTTTATAAAGCAGGGGATGATGAGCCAGAAGTCACTTCGCCACAGTTTGAAACTGTAAAGCCGCTACCCGGAATGGAAGCCAAGCGTACCAATAAATGGCAGGCATTTTCTGCTGGTGTGTTTAGAAAAACCCTTGGTAAAAAACGAGGATTGAGGAAATGACACAGTTAGCACTAGTTATCGATTTAAACGTATGTGTTGGTTGTCATGCCTGTGTCACTTCCTGTAAAGAATGGAATACTTCAGGTGAAGCGGGTCCAATGGTTGATCAGAATGCCTATGGTAGAGACCCGACAGGTACTTTTTTTAATCGTGTACAGTCTTTTGAAATAGGGACGTACCCACAAACCGAAACTGTCCACTTCCCTAAAAGTTGTTTGCATTGTGAGGAGCCACCCTGTGTTCCTGTGTGTCCTACTGGCGCGAGTTATAAGCGCGAGGAAGATGGTATTGTATTGGTTGATTACGATAAATGTATTGGTTGTAAGTATTGTTCTTGGGCTTGCCCTTATGGTGCACGTGAATTAGATGAGCAGCAAAAAGTAATGAAGAAATGTACTTTGTGTGTTGATCGAATTTATGATGAAACACTCCCAGAAAGTGAACGTAAACCAGCCTGTGTTATGTCTTGTCCAACCAGTGCCCGTTTATTTGGTGATATTCATGATGAGAATTCAGAGGTCTCTAAAGCTATTCGTGAAGATGCTGGCTACCAGCTAATGCCAGAATGGGGTACTAAGCCTTCAAATCATTACCTTCCACGTCGCAAAGTTAAAATCAAGATTCACGAAGATGAGCTTGAACGTGTAGATAACCCATTGAGTAAAGAAGAACGTAAACGTCATAATGCACCGGGTAAAGGCCCATCGCTAGATGATATGACTACGTGGTAGCCGTAACTACTCAGCCCACTTCTAACAACATGCACCATTACCGCGTTGAAAAAGGATCACTTACATTTGTAAGCTTTCATTTTTCGCCTTGTAGTGACACATATTAGAAGCAAGCTGAGTAGTTACTTATGAGTAGTGATTTTAAAATAAACAATTAAAGCTTATCTCTATTAAAAGAGTTAAAAAGGTAGAAAACTATGCATCCAGCATTTTCAGTAATATTTTTAACCACGCTAATTGGTGCGGGTCAGGGCTTATTTCTTGCTTTGTTTACGGGACAGATTTTCTCCCAGTTTAAATTGATGCCAGAACAGCAGATTCCCACTTTTTACATAATCGGAAGTGCTATTGCACTTGCTCTTCTATGTTTAGGCTTGTTTGCTTCAATTTTTCATCTAGGGCGACCTGAGCGTGCATGGCGAACAGCTACAAAATGGCGCACCTCTTGGTTATCTCGTGAGGTTATCGCTTTACCAGCGGCAATGGCTACTATTTTTGCCTATGGTCTGACTCATTATTTTGGTTTGACAGAGTCTTTATTTACTATGCCAGGAGGCACGGATATTGATGCCACTTTGATTGCAGGACTTATTGCTACAGTGGCGACTTATGCGTTATTCGTTTGTACTGGAATGATTTATGGTTGTATTAAATTCCTACAGGAGTGGCACACGCCATTGACAGTGATTAATTTCATCATGCTGGGAACAGCTTCTGGCTTTACTATAGCAACTGCTTTATCTGCTTATATGGGAACGGAGTTAACAAATTTTTATGCGGGCTGGGCAATATTCTTTACCGTATTGGCAATGATATTTCGTATCGCTACGATGCGTCGTAATAAAATGATAAAGCCAAAGTCTGACATGAGATCAGCAATTGGCGTAAATCATAAAAATATACGGCAGATGTCTCAAGGTTCGATGGGTGGCTCATTTAATACACGCGAATACTTTCATGGGAAAAAAGCTAGTTTTGTTAAGAATATGAAGTACATATTTTTATTACTAACCTTTGTCGTTCCTTTAATTCTATTAGCTGTTAGCTTGAATGGTTCATTGTATTTAATACCCGTAGCTGCAGTTGTAATTCAATATGTCGGTTTGATAGCTGAGCGTTGGTATTTCTTTGCTGATGCTAATCACCCGCAAAATTTGTACTACCAACAAATATCTTAATT
>CAZWEA010000154.1:0-6229 GCA_964632635.1 uncultured Cocleimonas sp.
TCTTCTCCATAACTATTCAAAAAAGGTGATACTCCGTATAACATTAATCCTGGACGCACCCAATTTGTTACTGAATTAGGCCAACCAATAATTCCCGCAGAATTTGCAATACTTTTTTCGCCTGAAATATTATTTACAGTTTTATTAAAGAGTGCAATCTGCTGCTGAGTCATTGAACTCTTCATATCATCCGCACTGGACAGATGAGTCATTAATGAAATTGATGAGTTAATATTAGGTAATGCAATAAGTTGTTGGTAGGCTTTTGAAAATTCGCTGGGACTCAAACCTAGCCTGTTCATTCCTGTATTCAGTTTTAACCAAATTGAAATTTTAGTTTGCCCTAGATATTTTTTTAATATTTCAACCTGTTGCACTGAATGTACAACGACATCCAAACTATATTCAACTATATCGTTTAGCTGTCGCTCGCTAAAAAAACCACTTAAAATAAGAAGCTTACTTTCAACCCCCGATTTTCTTAAAAAAACTCCTTCACTAATACGGGCTATAGCAAGTCCATCGATATTATTTAACGCCTGCGCCATTAATAATAAGCCGTGTCCATATCCATTTGCCTTAATTACTGCCATTATTTTTGCATTTGGGGCAAATTCACGAACCTTTTTAACATTCTGCCTAATCGCTTTCAGGTTAATTAATGCGTAAGGCTCTGTGGTCATTCATATTCCTCACTGGAATAGGGGTCTCCTGCAAAATTCTCAAACCGGGTATATTGTCCTAAAAAGGTTAGTCTAACAGTTCCCAATGGACCATTCCTTTGCTTGCCAATAATAATTTCAGCGATTCCTTTATCGGGGCTATCTTCATTATAAACTTCATCACGGTATACAAAAACGATCAAATCTGCATCTTGCTCTATTGCCCCAGATTCTCTTAAATCTGACATTACAGGTCTTTTATTCGGTCTCTGTTCTAAGTTTCTATTTAACTGTGATAATGCCACAACTGGAACATTCAATTCTTTGGCTAATGCTTTTAAACCTCGGGATATATCAGAAATTTGTTGTACCCTGTTTTCACCACTTGAAGGCGACTGCATCAATTGTAAATAATCTAATACTATCAATCCTAGTTGTCCATGTTCACGCGTTAACCGACGCGCTCGTGCTCTTACTTCTGTCGGTGTTAATGCCGGCGTATCGTCAATAAATAATTTAGTTTCTGCTAGTAAGTTTATCGCTGAGGTTAATCGTGGCCATTCATCATCTTCCAGTTTCCCTGTTCTTACTTTATTTTGGTCTATACGCCCTAAAGAAGACATCATACGCATTGCCAAGGAATCACCTGGCATCTCCATACTGAACACTGCAACAGGCTTATCACCTTTAATGGCGATATTCTCAGCCATATTCATCGCAATTGTCGTTTTCCCCATCGATGGACGACCAGCTACGATAATTAAATCAGAAGGCTGCAAACCAGAAGTAAGCTCATCAAGATCTGAAAACCCTGTACTAGCACCCGTAATATTTCCTTCTTGTTCATAGAGAGTTTCTATTTTATCAACCGCTCTAGCCAATAAGTTTTTGATTGATTTGAATCCCCCGTCTTCTCCTCTCTGCCTTTGTTCAGCAATTTTAAAAACTTCTCTTTCCGCATTCTCTAGTAAATCAGAAGTTTCTCTACCTTCTGGATTGAAGGCCGAATCAGAGATATCTGTACCAACATGTATTAATTGCCTAAGTACAGATCTATCTCTTACAATATTGGCATAGGCAACAATGTTAGCTGCACTGGGTGTATCTTTTGCAAGCATTGCTAAATATGCTAGACCACCTGCTGTCTTTAAATCATCGGTTGCATCTAATAATTCTGAAAGAGTAACGACATCGAATGGATCCTGTTTTTCAGCGAGCTGCTCTATCGTTTTAAAGATCAATCGATGATCTTTTCTATAAAAATCATCAGAGTAAACCTTATCAGCAATTGAATCCCAAGTCTGATTATCTAACATTAATCCACCCAACACCGACTGTTCAGCCTGAATTGAATGAGGGGGTACTTTTAATGAGTCAACTTCATAATCAGTTGTATAAGAAAAATCTTCCATATTAATTTATTAATCTTTGAAACAGAGCTCTATTATATATAATATATGCTATAGATAATTAAGTTAGGTACGGATAAGAATAATTCTTAACATCAAAATATATTTTCATATAAAATCACAATTGATAGATTATAAAAACGTAACTATACGTATTCTGTAGACAATACAGTTAAAAATCATTTTTCCCACTTTGGAGCCTTGTAAATTTCTACCGCTCCCCTCACTTATAAAATAAACTATGACTCAAGATGAATTAAAAAAACAGGTTGCCAAGTCTGCTCTGGAATATATTAAAGATGTATCTATTATTGGTGTTGGCACCGGATCAACAGTCAATTTCTTTATCGAAATGCTGGCTGACTATAAAGCAGGCATTGATGGTGCTGTTTCCAGCTCTGTAGACACAACAAAACGCCTAAAAAATATTGGTATTCCTGTGATGGAATTAAATGATGTAGGTGATATTGAAGTTTATATTGATGGTGCTGACGAGGTCGATCCTAACAAAAAACTCATAAAAGGTGGTGGTGGAGCTCTAACTCGAGAAAAAATAATCGCAGCCGCCAGTAAAAAGTTTGTGTGTATTGTTGATAGCAGCAAGACTGTTGATATTTTAGGTAAATTCCCATTACCTGTTGAAGTCATTCCTATGGCTCGTAGCTACGTAGCACGTGAAATGGTTAAATTAGGCGGACAACCTATATGGCGTGAAAATTATTTAACAGACAATGGATGTGAAATTTTAGATGTTCTCAATCTTGACATTACTAATCCAATGGAATTAGAACGCACGATTAACGGTATAACAGGTGTTGTAACTGTCGGACTTTTTGCTCTTAGAGACGCTGATATTGTACTAATTGGCAAAGGCGATGAAGTCATAACTATATAAAGCACACATAAAAAGGCCGATATAGAAAACCCGTATCGGCCTTTTAAGCAATATTGCTTGCTAAACTACAATGTATCTAAAGCATTTAAATCTGAAAATGCTTGTTCTAATCGAGTTGCCATAGCGACCTCACCTTCACGCTGCCAAACTCTTGGGTCATAATACTTCTTATTTGGACTATCTTCACCATCAGGATTACCAATTTGGCCTTGAAGATACGCTTCATTCTTTTTATAGAAATTCATAATACCTTCCCAAGTTGCCCACTGAGTATCAGTATCAATATTCATTTTGACAACTCCATACCCGATGGACTCTTTAATCTCTGCTTCAGAGGAACCTGAGCCACCATGGAATACAAAAGTAAGCGTATTCTCACCAACATTGTATTTTTCTGAAACGTACTTCTGAGAATCTCTAAGTATTGTTGGTGTTAATTTAACATTACCAGGTTTATATACACCGTGAACATTTCCGAAAGACGCAGCAATAGTGAAACGATCACTAATTTTACTCAATTCTTCATATGCATAAGCAACTTCTTCAGGCTGTGTGTAGAGTAGTGACTGATCCATATCAGTATTATCTACGCCATCTTCTTCACCACCTGTAACACCTAATTCAATTTCCAGAGTCATGTCCATTTTGGACATACGCTCTAAATATTTTCCACAAGTAGCAATATTTTCTTCTAAACTCTCTTCTGAAAGATCCAGCATATGCGAACTAAACAATGGCTTTCCCGTTTCAGCATAGAATTTTTCACCTTCATCTAACAATCCATCTATCCAAGGTAACAGTTTTTTAGCGCAATGATCTGTATGCAAAATGACTGGAACCCCATAAGATTCAGCTACTGTATGTACATGCTTTGCACCCGAAATAGCACCTAGAATCGCATTCCCTTGTCCTTCAAGCTTAAGACCTTTCCCTGCAATAAAAGCAGCTCCACCATTTGAAAATTGAATAATCAAAGGCGCTTTTACTTTCGCTGCAGCTTCCAATGCACCATTAATTGAATCAGTGTTAATGGTATTAACTGCTGGTAATGCAAATTTATTTTCTTTACAAATGGCAAAGATTTTTTGCACATCATCGCCAGTAACAACACCTGGCTTTACAATATCTAATATTTTTTGTGACATATTTTGAAACATATATTTTATTATTCAGCACAGGATGTCTGTACTAATAGAACTTAAAAATTATGGGTAATAAGCTTAAAGACCAATCACCCACCATCTTTCATTAAGCTGCAGCTGATATTTTTTCTAACCTTGATGCCAATAACTCTTCCAAAGACACAAGTGCTTTTTCAAAACCTTCAATCCCTTCAGCTAGTTTATCTTTCGCCATATGGTTTTCTTCATGCATTTTAGCAAAGGTCGATTTATCAACTGTAATTTTCTCAATATCCATTGTTGCTGCTTTTGCTGGATCTAATTTACGTGGTAAATCACCTTCCGTTGCTTGTAACTCTTCAAGAATTCCTGGAGAGATAGTTAATAAATCATTGCCAGCTAACTCAGTAATTTCACCAACATTTCGGAAACTAGCTCCCATTACCTCAGTTTTATAACCGAATTTTTTATAATAGTTATAAATTGCAGTCACTGAAACCACACCAGGATCTTCTGCTGACTCATAAGAATCACGCCCTGTGTCGTTTTTATACCAATCAAGAATTCGACCAACAAAAGGAGAAATCAAAGTAATTCCATTTTCAGCACAGGCAACTGCTTGGTGCAAGCCAAACAACAATGTTAAGTTACAAGCAATCCCTTCCTTTTCTAAAACTGCAGCTGCTAGAATACCTTCCCAAGTTGCAGCTATTTTAATAAGAATCCTCTCTTTTGATATACCAGCAGCTTTATACTGCTCAATAATTTCACGTCCCTTTGCTATTGTAGCCTCAGTATCAAATGACAAGCGCGCATCAACTTCAGTGGAAACACGTCCAGGAATAATATCTAATATTTTAAGACCAAACGATACTGCTAGTCTATCGAATGCCAATGTAACAACATCAGCTTCTTTAGCATCGTCACCTAAAGTTTCCATTGCTCCCTTCAAAGTATCGTCTACTATGCTCTGATACTGAGGCATTTGTGCTGCAGCCGTTATAAGTGAAGGATTAGTAGTCGCATCACGAGGCGTAAATTTTTCAATTGCGTCGATATCCCCTGTATCTGCAACGACAACTGTAATTGCTTTAAGTTGATCTAATAAATTAGCCATGATTTGTACCTCTTGAATATTGTATTAATTAAATTTAGATATTTTGAGTACTCAACTTTCCGCTTCATATCAAAATATTTTATGTTTGTTGAGAACACCTACATCCTTGTATCCTTAGCTCCCAAAATTAAATGCGAATTTAGATTATTATTATTTATCCTTTAAATACTTTTCAACACCTGTAACTGATGCTACTCTGGCCGTAATCTTTTGCTTTGCAACGTACTTTGAAACACCACTTACTGAAGTATTTTTCTCATCTAAGTACTTAGCAACACCACTGGGTTCTACACCATTTTTATCTTCTAGGTATCTCGCCACTCCACTTTCACTACCCGATAAAACAGGAGCTGATGATTGTTTAGCTGCTGAACTTTTACTAGCAACCTGACGTCGTCTTGCCGTTCCTTTTTTCTTAGCTCCCTTAGCTCCTATTTTGCTCTTATTATAAAAAGCAAAACCTGCTGCAGCTAGAAGTGCCAAACCAATTATCAAACTCATTGATGAATCTTCAGCAGCTTGATCGCTTGCACCAGAATTTTCACTTGTCGACTTTGAATTACTGCTAGTCGAGCCAACTGATCCTTTTGAATGCTTATATGCATCATCTTTATACAAAACTTCTGGTTCAAAATTTGCTGCTGGATAGTCTGGATCAGAAGAGCTTACCTCCCCTTTCACTTTTTTCGAAGAAGATGAACTAGAACTCGTTGAGCCTGTATGCTTATAATCTTCATCTTGAAAAACAACTTTTGGTTGAAAATCTGTGGCAGGATATTCACTGTCTGCCGCTGTCACTTCTATTGATGTAGATAGCAACATAGCAACCAACAAACTATTTGTTAATTTACTTATCTTCACGTTTTAACTCCCATATACCTTGATTATGTTCGCCTTGAATAACTTTCATTTGTAGATAGCAATTAATACTCCTATCTACAAATATACTTGTTATCCAGAACAGTTTTATTTAAACGACATCCTTAACGATTTTGACCACATTCTCAACAGTAAAGCCGAAGTGT
>CAZWEA010000155.1:0-6124 GCA_964632635.1 uncultured Cocleimonas sp.
ATTGATCTGGAAGAGTTTAAATAAACTTCAAGTACGGTGATCGTTTTGCGCTTACATAATGATGAGCATCAGCCTTAGCTCTACCTCTCCGCTTGTAGAGGACATAAATACCACGTGTGCCTTTAGGTACAATATTGACTTCACCTTTGGGTAAATACTCAAGAGCATTTTTAATTAATCGTAATTCACTTTTTTGCATTTTTAGCCTACTCCTAGTGTAATGACTAACGCTGCTACAGCTATACAATAAGGAAAGTAATATTGGCCAAAGTGTTCCGTTGTAATTGCTACATACAAAAAAATTAATAATTTTTTGTGTATTTGCCATTTAGCTATAACAAATTCATCATTGATCTTTACAGGCCATTTCCAATCACCCCAAATTGACTTAATAGAACTGCCATCAAAATTACCTAGAACACTTTGATTATCTTTTAAGAAGTAACGCGTCATTAAAGTGGAATAATACATGGCAATAATATATTGCTGAAAATCTGCTTTGTGTTTACTGAATTGCCAAAAGCGTAATAAAAACCAGCCAAACATAATCCATGCAAACCAAACAAGAATATCTGGATTTTCAAATGTGATACTTCCCGCTAATAAGGTGATCGTTGTTTTTCCTGCTCCATCGCCTAGTGTAGCTTCACCTAATGCGAACAAAATGAAACCCATTGAAATCACAACGAGATTTCTTCGAGCAGCTGATAGTGATGAAGTGTCTATATCCATATAATGACCAACTATATTTTTTAGAATTATTATTTAAATTGACTATATACCAAATCATCATAATTGACGTGGCTATTTTTTGTTCTCTTATATTAATGGATTTTTATAAAACAGACGACCGCATAGACACCGAAGCAGTTGTCAACGGAGGGATTGCAGGGCACTTCCATGTGCCCTATCCTTCGGATTCGCTTCGCTCACAAAAAATTGTTCCCTACAATTTTTTCGAACCACCTTATATATTTCTCGGGTTCGAATGTTCTCTTAACTTGGCGTATCGGTATTCTTAAAACTTTCGATATTTTTAAATTATGGCGGAGAAGGAGGGATTCGAACCCTCCTCCTCGACTTTTAGTATGATACCAGAGGTACTATGAGGCATCAAGAGTATGATTTATAAGGACTTTATTCAAACCTCAAATTTTAGCTTCCTCTGAGATCCTCTTATTTACTCTTAAGATGGTCACAAATTGGTCACAGAACCACCGTGCACTACAGCCAATATAAATTTCTGATTTAGTCTGCATCAAATAAGTTAATTCTGCCTCATAGGCAAGCTCTCAAGAGGTTTATTGACCAGACTACAGTTTATCCTAACTTGACCACTACATACCTGCCTATTTAATTTTTGTTATATAAATAACCTATCTCATTAATTATGGTGTAATTGGTTTTCCTGCACCAACTTGAGTTTCAAATTCAATATCAATACCCGATTTCACTTCCTCGTATATTGGTAAATTACTGTCTGGAACATCTAACGTAACGACAAGTCCATATGGTACTACAATATTTTTGGCACCGGCCTGTCCTTTACAGTGAACTATTATTTCAAGATCAGTACCGACAGCATAAGGTGATGCACGATCACCACTTAAGACTTCATGCTGAACTGTACCATTCCTTACCATCTGCCACTGAAGTTCACGGTCTTGAATTTCTAAATGATTATCAGGTTTGTCTTTAGTTATAGGAACATAATATAAATGCGCCTCTCTATACATCGAGTTTTGAGAATTAGTAGGAGAGAACCAAGCTAGCGTTATAATTAGTCGTCGTAGATCAGATTTAGCGCTTAATGATTCAGGGAGTGTAAATTTATATACGTGCGAATCATCTTGGTTAATTTCACCACATTGAATTATTGTTGCTTGCTCATCAATACAGCCATGTATACGTTCTTCATTTACATTTCCAAAACCAAAATATTTAGCTGTTATCGCTTTAAACTGCTTCGAATTCGTTGCATTTTCTAAATTTTCTTCCAATTTAGTATAGCTTCCAGGAAGTGATGCTCCATGACAAAGTAATGCCTTCAATAAAACTGCTTCATATTTTTTTGAAAGAGCATAGCCATGCTTTGACAAATAAAGATCTTGAATAGTGTCATAAAGAAAACACAATCTTCGAGAAGCAAGAGCGGTTGAATTACTCGTTCCAAATGTATGCACAAAAGATTTAAGGGAGCCAGAATTTCCTGGGCTAGCAACTTTCTGTCCAGGAGGACTTTCATATGTAAGTACTTTAAAAATGGCTGGATCAGAATCGAGATACCCTTTTAGTTTATATGTAGCCCTTCCTCCAGGCATTAATATCTCTGGCTTAACAGATCTTTTCTTTCCCCAGGTAACTGAATTAATCGTACTGGGCATATTGCGATCAGTATATGGGTTAATCTGGTTGTAAAATTCATCATCACTATTTTCATCATGATGGTATGCACCGATGGTTAGAGCATTAATGGATTCAGCAGGTGACATTAAGCGTCTTAAATGTGTTGTATCTGAAATACACCCCAAGATTAATGCTTCTTTATCTTCACTTGAAAGCTTATTGAATTCTTTATTTGTAATGCCAAGCTCAAGATCGAAAATATGATTACCTGCGCTTATCACAAATAAAACTTGATACTTAACCGAAAGATAGTCTATTAACTTAGCCCAAGGACTCATTTGATATTCAAAAAGACGACTAGGATCTGCAATCGAAAGGTTAATCACTTTTATTGTCGGTGCAAGAGCCTCTGCACCATTTTCAGGCTCATATAGTCTTCTTACTGCACGATGTACCAAATCAATAGGTAAAATCCCTTCTGGTATTCGCTCCCTTGTATTGCCTGATAAAGTATTTTCAGGTTTTAAAATTGGACGACAATATAATTTTCTCGGTATAACTGGCCCTTCGGACTGCATATCACCTCTAATAATCAAAGATGCCATGCTTGTTCCATGTTTTTGATCTTCAGGTTTATAATCCGATGACCAACCATCAGGATCATCAATACTAATGTAATTTTTAATCCATGCATGATGCTCTAAAGGTAGCCCATCAATTAATGCAACAACAGGACTTTCAATTATCTCAACAACATCGTTATTATCACTTTCATCATCGTATTCTTGTTCATCTTCAGATTGAAACACTGGCGTCATACATTGACCCGATGGTCTAAAAAACATGATTTCATCGCAACGCATTAATTCAATTTCTGTTTTATTTTCACTGAGCAATTGACTAATTGAACTGACTGGAATATTTGCGAGAACAGCATGATAACGTATCTCATCTATCTGACACGTCGTTAATATTTTTCCATTTATTTTAGTAATTAGCTGACTTATTCTGCTTTCTTTAGATGTTCTTACATTGCTATCACTGTTATACCAAATCTCTATCTCTACTGGAATGATATCTTGCCCTCCAGCAACTCTATCCTCCCAGTCTTCTATTATCCCAGTATTATATAGCCTATCATTCGTATCCCAGTATCGAATAACTTTTAAATGATCAAACAAATGCCTTAATGGCGTAAACCCTCTAGGAAATACATAATTTTCTTGCTGTTTATATTTATTCCAAAATTGTAATATTTTATGAAGGGCTGTCTGATTAGACATTGTTAAATAAACATAGCTTTTCTGATCTTTATCTTCCCTTTGTCCGTCATCATCTAGCGGGTAAAAATCATCATCAGGCTCAAGAGAACCACCAAATATTTCTTGTACAAAGTCAAGCCCTTCTATTTTAGAAACAGCTTTGTAAAAATTATTTACAGAACCAATCGTTTCAAATACTAATATCCTTTCAGGAGCGAAGCCCATCGGATCATCACTCAAAATACCATTTTTGAAATTGGTTTCTAATAACTTGAAAGTGGAGTCCAACCTCGCTTTCTGCCGAGCATGAGTTGGCAAATGTTGTTTACCAGGAAATGCTGACTTACTTGGTGGTCGAGGTTGAACTTTAGGATTTGGGAATATAAGAATCGGTTTCAAATTTAACGAGCCTCCATTCTCATAAATCTTATTTTAATTTATTTTTTACTATATTTTTTATATTATTATTTGGAATACTAAGTACATAACGCCTTTGAACATCTAGAGCAAAGTCCTCAATTTCACTATAACTCTTACCATATAGCTTTTCTGAAATTGTTTTATTGCTTACACCAAAGTCATGATCAATTTTTTCCTGAAACATATCCAACCATTTCATAATCATTATTTTTGTTGGTTTACGTAATTCTAATTTTGTCTGAAAACGTCGCCATGCAGCTTTATCCAACATATCTTCATGATTCGTTGCAGCTATAACAGTCACATGACTAGGAAGCATATCTATTTGTAGTAATAAAGAGTTTACGACTCGTTTCATTTCACCGATGTCGTTTTTATCACCGCGTTCTTTACTCAGAGCATCAAATTCATCAAAGAAAAGTACACAACGTTGAGATTTAACTTGTTCAAAAAGACGATCTAACTGCTTGGCAGTTTCACCAAGATAACTTCCAATAATTCCTTCGTATTTTACAACAAATAAAGGAATCATTAGTTCGTGAGCTAAAGCTTCAGCTAAAGTCGTTTTTCCATTCCCTGGTGGGCCAGAGAATAATAGTCGATGTCGAGGCTCAAGATTGTACGAACGTAATATATCTCTACGATGGTGTTCTTCAATGATTTCTTTACATTCATTGTAAACTTTTTGAGATAAAATAAGGTCGTCCAAACTTTTAGTCGGCTTTACGACATAATACGCATCCTGAAGTTTCGGATCGGAAGGTTTAGAAAATCCAGCAGCTGAAATCGATGGTTTTAACAATTCAGTTAATCTTTCAGCAAATGCAAAATGCTTTTTAGAGTGTTCCTCAGCAGCTATTGCCTCAACTGTTTTACGGAACAAAGGCTCATCACCTTCAATTCCTGTTTTAACTAAGTTCAATATTAAGTCAGCTCTAGCCATGGGAATCCCTGTGTTTACAACTCTAATTATCGGCAATCATTCAAATAATTGATAGTAAAATTAATCATATCAGACATGCATATTATGCACAATACGAATAATTATGGTATATTCCTAGAACTTAATTAGTGAGAAGAATATATAAATGCTACCAGAATCATCAAAAATCGTACGAACTGCAAGGAAGTTAATGGCGTTAAATCAGGAGGATTTTGCTGATCGTATCGGAAAAACTCAAAGTGTACTTTCAAGATATGAAAATGGAAAAGTAAAACCACCGTCTGAAATTGTTATGCACTGCATGCATATTTTAAATGAAGATTCTTTTTCGGCTGATATTGAACAAATAATAAGCAAAGTACGATCTTTAGATGGTGAGCAGCATGCCAAGGTAAGGGAAGCAATAAGTCTAATACTCGATAAATGCATATATAACAGCTTACAATGATCTTAAATTTTATCCCCTAAAGTGGCTGTGCTTAGCTTATCTGTCCATTCTGGCTGGATGCGTTGCCGTATGAATCTCCATCAACTTCTTAATCGAAACCTGAGTGTAAATCTGTGTTGATGACAGACTTGCATGACCTAATATCTCTTGGATATAACGAATATCAGCGCCATTATCTAGCATGTGTGTATAGTCATCGCATTTAGAAATAGATGACAAGTACCAAGCTTATCAATCCCTACGGCTTTCTTATATTTATTAATTAAATCCCCATACGATGTTTTGCAAAGGGTTTTAATTTTTTAGCAAGAAAGATATAACCTCATCTTCGCCTTTAACTAAATGCTGTCGAACATCTTCCATGTATAGTTAAGTTAAAATTATTTACTAATCACTTAAACATACTTTCTTTTTAATTTCTGAAACTTCTGCTTTCAACTCTTTTACTGACTCAGTTAATTCTTTCAATACATTAACTAATTCATTTTCATCCAATCCGACCATTTTCTTAACTAACTCATCAGAAACCCACTTATTCTCATCTAAAGATAACCAAGAATCTGACTTATTTGGAATAATTACATTAGTTTTGCAGCATTCAAGACCATCATATTTATCTAGAAATTCTTCACTTCTCTTAAGAATAGCGTTTTTAAATTGTTGCCTTGTTTTGTTGTCGCCATGATTAATTATGATGTTTGGTAT
>CAZWEA010000156.1:0-6121 GCA_964632635.1 uncultured Cocleimonas sp.
CCCCTCCTACAAATTCTAACTTTTCTTAACTTAGTGCCTGTGACGCAGAGCATGGGAACAAGATAAATAATACTTTCAATAAATGAGTAAAAATGTCACATAAAGCACGCAAACGTTTTGGCCAGAACTTTCTACATGACCAAAATATAATCTATCATATTTTATCCAGCATCCACGCTCAAAGTGAGGAACATTTTGTTGAAATTGGGCCTGGGATGGGTGCATTAACAGAGCCTTTACTACAAGAAAATGTAATTTTAGATGTCGTTGAGCTAGATAGAGACCTGGTTAAGTTCCTAAATGATAAGTTCAAAAACAATACTAGGCTAAATATTCACAGTGCTGACGCATTAAACTTTGATTTTTCTGCTTTGGCTAAGGAAGGCGAGAAACTGCGTATTATTGGTAACTTACCTTATAATATTTCTACTCCTTTATTATTTCATCTACTGGAAAATGCTAACTGTATTGAAGATATGCATTTTATGTTGCAAAAGGAAGTTGTAAACCGCATCTGTGCTGAGCCTGGTAGTAAACAATACGGTCGTCTTAGCGTAATGATCCAGTATTATTGTGAAACAGAACTGGTGTTTGAAGTACCACCAGAAAGCTTTGATCCAATTCCTAAGGTGATGTCAGCCATCGTAAAACTTGTTCCTCACGAGAAGCCACCCGTTGAAATAAAAGATATCACTCAATTAAATAAAATTGTCACTACAGCATTTTCCCAACGCCGTAAAACAATTAGAAACTCACTTAAAACCTTGATTTCCGAAGAGCAAATCAGTGCATTAGATATCGACCCAACACTTAGAGCTGAAGCTATTACGCTTACTGAGTTTGCCCGGCTTAGTCAGCTACTCAATTAACATTAGTATTTATAGGTATATTTCTGTACAATTCCAAGAAAGGACCACAGAAGCATAAGTCGCGAATATTATCAGCACAACATTAAGTTGCTCTCGCTATATTGCGGACTGAAGTCCGCCCTACAACTTGCCCTCAAACCATCATGATGGTGTCTAATATGCTCCTTTTCACTTCTAGCGACCCACCTCAGGGTGCGACAATATGTCACGCGTCGATTTGCCACATTCCCAACTACCGAAATTATCTCTATAATGATCATAACTTAAATGCTTTTCCTTATATTAATTAAGGATCTCATTATAGTCTTCCTAAAAAATTATACTTTATGCGGCTTTTTAGCCGCATTTTTTTTGCCTATCGTCTTTGCTTTTCATCAACTAATTTTTTTTCACAATCCCCCTCACAATTGCTCTAAACTTAAGGTATTATCTTAGTATAAAGCAGTTGAACTCAAAGCTTTCACATAAGCTAATAACACGCATCTTTTTGTAGATTAAAAAGGCTCAGGCACCTTGTGAAGAATATCCGCTAAACGGTATTGCCGATCAACCTGAAAAAGCCTCACCAACCTCTCTTGAGAACAAAGATTACAGTGTTAAACCAGCACCTGCTTAACAAATTTTTAAGCTTATAAATATAAAAGGACAAGATCATGACAACTATTACAGATCCAGTCATTGCCCGCTGGTATAAAGACGTCGAAAACGACCTTACATTTAAAGTGGTAGCGATTGATGAAAACGATGACACTATCGATGTACAATATATCAACGGTGATATCGGTGAATATGACAAAGAAAGCTGGTACAGCTCTACTTTTGACTTTATTGAAGCCCCCGAGGACTGGAGTGCACCATTTGATGAAATAGAAACGGATGACCTCGGTTACTCTGATCCAGACACACATCTGAAACCAGATCAGGAAAATATGGATATTTTGGATATTTTGGATAATTAGGACAAGTCGAATGAAAATGAGTCCTCAACAATTCAACGATTGGGAATCTAAAAGTATTACTCTACTCGCCATGTCAGGTGCTGGTAAGACAACATTGGCCAATAAATTACCTAGAGACAAATGGTTTCATTACTCAGCCGATTACCGTATTGGCACTAAATATTTAGGTGAACCGATTCTGGATAATATAAAACGTCAGGCAATGGAGGTGCCCTTCTTAAAGAAATTATTATTATCTGACTCCATCTATATTCATAACAATATTACTGTCGATAATTTAGCCCCTGTTTCCAGCTTTCTTGGAAAACTAGGAGACCCAGAACAGGGAGGCTTACCATTAAAAGAATTTAAACGCCGACAAGCTCTACACCATAAGGCAGAAATAGCCGCATTAAATGATGTGCCCAACTTTATCCATAAGGCTGAAGATATTTATGGCTATAAACATTTTTTAAATGATGCCGGCGGAAGTATTTGTGAACTTGATAGACCTGATGTGCTGGAAACACTGGCAAAACACACGCTGATTATTTATATAAAAATACCCGATTCATTAGAAGAAACCATCATTACTCGAGCCCAAACAGACCCAAAACCACTCTATTATAGAGAGACTTTTCTGGATGAAAAATTAGCCGAATTCATGTCCACTCATGATTACAATGACCCCGACCTGATTCCTCCAAATGACTTTGTAAGCTGGGTTTTTCCTAAATTATACAAATCGCGCTTACCTCGCTATCAAGCCATTGCCGACCAATACGGTTATACGCTTGATGCTAAAGATGTTGCCAACGTGACAAATGGAGATGATTTTATTCAACTCATTGCTGATTCTATAGCCAAATAAAGGAAAAACGGCCATGCCTATAGTTGCTCATACTCATTTACCTACTTTTCAACGTCTAATTGAAGAAGGCGAAGACATTCTTAACCCCGACAGGGCCAGCCATCAACATATCCGTGAGTTACACATTGGACTACTCAATATTATGCCTGATGCAGCGCTTGAAGCAACAGAAAGACAGTTTCTTCGACTAGTCGGTGCTTGTAATCAAATTGCCCAGTTCCATATTCATATATTTACTATTAAAGGCTTAGAAAGGGGAGATGAAGCATTACTCCATATTGCAAAATATTATGAATCCTTTGATAAAATCAAACAGGATGGACTGGATGCACTCATTATTAGTGGTGCCAATGTCACACACCCGCATTTATCTGAAGAGGCTTTTTGGCAACCATTAACAGAAGTATTTGACTGGGCAAAGAAAAATGTCACCTCGATTCTGTGCTCTTGTCTTGCTACCCATGCTTTGATTGAATACAACTATGGTATTGAACGTACCCCCCAAACATCCAAACGCTGGGGAGTTTTTTCACACAAAGTTCTGCAACGTACCCACCCTCTGGTTGCCGAAATCAATACCCGTTTTGACGTTCCTCACTCAAGGTTTAACGAAGTATACCAAGCAGATCTGGAAAGACATGGTGTGAAAGTTTTAGCCGCAAGCGCCGAAGCAGGTGTACATTTAGCCGTAAGTTCTGATGGGATTCGCATTGTTTTCTTCCAGGGTCACCCTGAGTATGATGACATTAGCTTATTAAAAGAATACAAGCGAGAAGTCATGCGTTTTTTCCAGCATGAACGAGATGAATACCCTTCTTATCCCGTAAATTATTTTGATGACGAGGCCCTTCAGGTTTTGTCAGCTTATGAAGTGCACGTTAAAGATGCAAAAAAAAATAATCTGGCAGTTAATCCGTTTCCAGAACAATCCATTGTGGAACACCTGGATAATACCTGGAGAGATACCGCCAGTGCAGTATTTAATAATTGGCTGGGCAAGGTTTATCAAATCACTAATCAAGACAGACGATTACCTTTTATGGATGGAATAGACCCTAAAAACCCTTTAGGCTTTTAAAAATGCATGCATTTTTTTTACAACAAGCCATTGATCTAGCGTGTGAGAATGTCAGCAGTCATGATGGCGGACCTTATGGCGCCCTTATTGTTAAAAATGAAAAAGTAATTGCGGCAAGTGGAAACCGTGTAACAGCCAATATTGATCCAACAGCTCATGCAGAAATTATGGCTATTCGTATTGCTTGTAGCAGGCTAAATGATATTAAACTGACTGGCTGCACACTATATACCAGCTGCGAGCCCTGTCCCATGTGCTTGGGCGCCATCTACTGGGCCCACCTAGAAAGAGTTTATTATGCTTGTAATCGCGAAGATGCGGCAAGCGCAGGCTTTGATGATAGTTTTATCTACCGTGAAATTCCTAAAAGTCCAGAAAAACGACAAATCGAAATGATAAATATCAAGTTAACTGCTGCACAAAAACCTTTTCAAAACTGGAATCAGCAAGAAAACAAGCGTCTCTATTAAACTACTTGGCTATAAACTTACTGCAGGTTTATACCCTATTCGGCTTTCAAGGTGCGGCGTAAATACATCCTTGTAGCCTTGACGACAGCATCCCTGCTGTCAACAACCTTGAAAACCAAATAGGCTACATCCAAAAATAAGTCAAACCTGTGATTTGTTAACAGGCATATTAAACTATAACTCTTCACGCTTAGCTTAAAAATGGACAAGCTAAACGCAAAGAGTATAGAAAAAGACTATTCAACTTTTTCTTCTGTTGCTTTTTCTGCTTTTGGCTCAGCAGCTTCAGCTGCTTTTTTTACTTTTAGCAACCATCCATCTTTAGCAACACATGGTCCTGATTGTGCTTTTGCCCAAAGGTTAATACGTGCATATTTACCTGTGAACTCTGGTGGTAACTTAGTTGAAACCAGGTAAAAACTATTTCTATCTACAATAGTAAGTACCAGCTTTTGATCTCTAGCTACTGCTTTAATCGTAGTAGGATCAGCATAGCCTGAAACCGTAAAAGAAACCTCAGCTTCCGGTTCGACCTCAGGAACGGGGCCGGTAGCAGTCTTTTCTGGTGGGTTTAAATCTCTAAATTTTGGTAGTTTACAGTCTTTACCTGTATTCCCTGCATTATAGGCAAATGCAGAACTGGTAAAAAACATCCCTAAAATTACTGATGTAATTAAGATTTTTATTATTTTCATCGTTAGCCCTTGATACTTTATAAACATTAAATAGACGGGTTTTATAACTTCTCAGGTACGACTTTACTCATTTTTAATTATCAATTCAAGAAACATCTTAAATTACTGATAAAAATTTATATGTTACCTCACTGTCTTTTTGCTTAGCGAAGCCTTCTAATCCCAATACTCGTTCTGTTGCAATCACATTATTTAGTGTCTGTTGAAATCCATGAAAGAACACTCTATAGGCATTATATCCCTTCTCTTCCCCAACCCAGGTTACCGTGCTAACCATTGATAAAGATTCAAGATAGTCAGTGACCAGCTCTAAGCTTTTGATACTGTTAATATTAGACACCTTCAAAATAACTGAACTTAGCTCTTTAGTATCAGACTTTACCGCATAATATTTTGATAATCTATCATAAACACCTTGAAAGCCATTAAGTGTCGCTTTATTAATAGCAACACATTGACTTCTCCATTGATCAATTTTTTCATCAAAATACAAGGTCCACTCAGCTTTCCAGCAATTATTTTTTTTAACCAGTTTCCCCGCTAGCGTTGATACCACATCATAACGTGAAGAAACATCCAGCAATTGTTGAGAATAAGCACTCAATACATCGCTTATGGATAACTGTTGTTTTTCTTTTAAATCCTGAATAGGGTACAGAATAGGCAGTCTTTTTTGTTTTGCTGCCCTTTCCATTGCTGCATCAATTTCAGGCATCACTGCCGCATTAAAAAGCTGCTGCTCCCCCTCTTCTTCTATGACTAACCAAATCAATGTCCTTGCTCTAATTTCATTCCAATAACTTAATTTCCCCGGCCGCAGGGTATTAACTAGCTGCTTTTCATCAAACTTAACTCGTATTAACCGGGTTTTGTCCGTTTCATTGTTATTATTTTCCATTAATGCATATTGAAATTCTCTGACATAAGGACTTGTATTCGCTAAAACAGCTTTAACTGTCTCATCTTGTAATATGTCATTTCCAGCTAATACACGCGTTAATATCCGAGTTAATGCTTGTTTGATTGCTGTATTTTTATCTTTTTGCAATTCACTTTTAGCAATAACTTCAGCTTCATATAGCCGTTCTACTTCAACTGCAGCTAGATTTTGACTAACAAATAGCAAACAAATAAATAAAGCTCTTTTAAGCACGTTCATATCCTTCACACAAATACCAAGATGTCTTGTACAATATCGGT
>CAZWEA010000157.1:0-6106 GCA_964632635.1 uncultured Cocleimonas sp.
AAAATCCATCGCAGTACCCGGACCTCTTGATGTGATCACCTTGCCATCTATCTGTATTGCTTCTTCATTAAGGTTAATTTGAGAGGTATCTAATGCACTCAAAGCGCCGGGGTAAGCTGTGGCATTTTTATTGTTAAGAATTCCATTTTTTAACAACACTTTAGGTGCTGCACAAATCGCTGCAACATACTTATCTTCACTAGCCAGTCTGGTTATTAATTGATGAATTCGAGAGTCATCATTAAGATTATCAGCTCCTGGTAGTCCGCCAGGTAATACGATTAAGTCAAATTGATCATCGATGACTTCATCAATATTTTTATCTGCAATAATCACCGTACCCCTCGCACACTTTATCGGCGCATCATCAAGACCTGCTGTGATTACTTCTATCTCAGCACGACGTAGTAAATCAATAACGGTAACGGCTTCTAGCTCTTCACATCCTTGTGCTAATGGAATGAGAACTTTAGAGACTGTCATTTTGATTTTTGCATTGCTTGAACTAAGGTCATGCTTTTAAGAATATTCAAAGCTTCGTAAAGTTGATAATCAGTCTCTACAAGATTCTTTTTTGGGGCTTCTTTTTTATCTGCAACTGAGTCACTTTCGCCTTCTGCTTTATTATTTTTCTCTGCTTCAGTATTTTTATCAGAGTCTTCTCCAGCGGGGTTTGATATATGACCACTTAACTCTGCCTCTGATAACGGCTTAATCGCATCCTTGTCATCATTCCCCGCCTTATTTTTAATTTCCAAATCTTTTACGATAATATCTGGATCAATTCCTTTTGCCTGAATTGAACGACCTGATGGCGTAAAATAACGTGCTGTGGTCAATTTTAAACCCGTCGTTTCATCTAAAGGTAAAACTGTTTGTACCGAGCCTTTACCAAAGGTTTTTGTACCAACAATGAGTGCCCGTTTATGATCTTGTAGAGCACCAGCGACTATCTCAGAAGCCGAAGCTGAACCCTGATTAACCAACACCACTAGCGGTGCTCCGTCAATCAAGTCATCAGGGGTTGCGTTATAGCGCATATTGCTATCGGCAACTCTGCCTTCGGTATAGACTATTTTCCCTTCTTTTAGAAAAATGTCGGAAACACCTACTGCGCCATTTAATACGCCACCAGGATTATCTCTTAAGTCTAAAACCAAACCTTTTAGTGCGCTTTTATTTTCACTAACAAGTTTTTCTAAAGCCTTCTCAACACCATCCGTTGTATTGGATTGAAAACTGGATATTCGCAAATAGCCATAACCCTTTTCAAGGATGCGTTGTTTAACACTTTTTACTTTTATCACCGCACGGACGATGGTAATTTTAAGCGGCTTTGGTGTGCCCTCTCTGCTGATCAATAAATCGATAGGCTCGCCCGGCTTACCTCGCATAATCTTAACAGCATCATTTAAATTCATGCCTTTTACAGATTTATCATTAAGCCTTATGATTAAGTCTCCAGACTTAATACCTGCTTTTTGTGCTGGCGTGTCATCAATAGGAGCAATGACTTTAATAAAGCCATCCTCCATCCCAACTTCAATACCCAATCCACCGAATTCACCAGAAGTACCCTCTCGAAGCTCTTTGAAAGCTTGTTCATCAAGATAGGCTGAGTGAGGGTCAAGACCTGTAAGCATGCCACTAATAGCATCTGTAATAAGTTTTTTATCATCAGCTTCTTCTACATAGTCTCGCTTAATTCGAGCATAAACTTCAGAGAATTTTTTCAGCTGCAACAGGGGCAGAGACTGCTTATTTGATTTTAAAGCAAAAACATTCAAGCTAAACGAAGCAGTAAGTCCTATGGCTACGCCAAATACTAAACCAGATATCACAGATTTTTTTATACGCATATTATTCAGGTAACAATTTATATTGATGCTTAATACTACCTTAAATAGTTTAAAAGCACCTCTAAAAATTATTTACACCAATGCGCAGGGTTCTGGTGTTTTGTTCCACGACGTATCTCAAAATAAAGCCCAGAGTTTTTTCTGCCACCCGTATTACCTACTGCGGCAATAATTTCTCCGCCTTTTACTATCTGACCTTTTTTCTTGTAGACACTTCTATTATAAGCATAGAGGCTTCGATAGTTTTTATCATGACGGATAATCACAAGGTATCCATAGCCTTTTAGTCTACCACTAAACTCCACCTTGCCCCGTGCAACGGCATATACATTACTTCCAGCTGATGCTGAAATAATGACACCTTTCCAAGCTTGCTTACTATTCCTTGTTGTACCATATCGCTGTGAAATTCTTCCGCGTACCGGCCAGGAAAGCTTCCCTTTAAGTTTGGAGAACGCTTTACTGGGAACATAACGAGACTTTGCCAGAACTTTCTTTCGCTTTTCTTTCTCCTGCTTTTTATTATTATTAGCTTGCTGACTTTTTTTGTTCTTTAGTTTTGCTTGTAACTTCAATTTTTCAGCTTTTCTTTTATCCTCTTTTCTCTTTTTTTCTTCCTGGTTACGTTTTCTTTGTAGGCTCTGAATAACACCCTGCAAGCGTACTTCTTGATTTATTAGCTTCGTTAATTTTTTTTCCTGAGAAGAAACTACTCGACGTTGTTTCTTAAGTGCATTTTCTTTCTCACCGACGGCTTTACTTAATGCCTTCTTTTTCTTACTTTGCTCTTCCTGCAAAAGATTTAACTCAGTTGAATCAGCGCTTATTTTTACCTGTATGTTTTCTATTTTTTTTAAACTGGTTTTAATAGAGCGAATGCGCTTCAAACGATGATCGTTTAAATATTCAAAATATTTTATAGTACGACTGATATCAGAAGGGTCATCTTGTTTTAATAACAAACGTAAATGGGATTGTTTACCAGATGTATAGAGTGCTTGCATTTGTTGAGCAAGAGCATTTTTTTCTATACTTGTTTGTTTAAATAAAATCTTCTTTCGTGCGTTAGACTTTAATAGCCTACTGGTTAATTTATTTATTTTGCGTTTTGTTTGATGCAGGTTTTTGGAAATATCATGCAGTTTATCTTCTGCAACCACCACACGACTCTTTAATTTTTTTGAAACTGAACGAGACTTTTTCAAGACGGTCTTTGCCGAATTTATTTGGTTATTTAGTTTGCTCTTACTTTGATTTGTGCTCTCTGCAGATGCTTGTGAAAAGCAAAGCACAGACACACAAAGAAATAGAGATTGCAAAAAAGAAATTGCCTTCATAATAGTTTGTTTTTTTATCAATAGCCCAAGGTCTTTATACTAACAGCATGACTTATAATTATATAGGGCTATAACAAGCTGCTTCTTTTCAGTTTGAATAGCCTTGATAAACAGCGTATTACAGTATATTATTGTATAGTATATTTATAATATGCAAATTAACCAATATTAGAGAATGCTATTACATGACCAATGCGAGTATTGCCCAAGGTGCCGACGGAAGCTGCACATTAGTTAGTGACCTTTTAGTTCGTCAGGAAGATGTAGAAACAGCATCACGCTCGCTTAAAGCGATTTCCCATCCCTTAAGATTGAAAATACTTTGTGTATTAGGCGAAAATGAAGTTAGCGTTCAAGACATAGTTGAATGTGTTGGTACTTCGCAGAGTAATATCTCTCAACATCTAGCCATTCTTCGAGACAAAGGTATTCTCGCCTCTAGAAAAGAAGCTAATCGTGTTTTCTACCGTGTTGGAGATGCGCGCACCTTAAAATTAATTAGCATGATGCAGGACGTTTTCTGTACAACGCGTTAATTTTTAACTGCTAAAAAGCATCTATCTCTAGAAAATTAGCCTAAAAAGTGTTTTAGGGCTTTACCCAAAGCACGACTGCGGTTATCTTATCTACTTTCCCCTTTCTATAGTTTTTTCCCATGCAAGAATATATCGACTTTGCAAGCAATCACCCTCTGATGATCATTGGCTTTATTGCTATTTTAGGCTTTATCGCTAAGACAGAAATATCACGCCTCAATAGAAAATACCGACAGATTGGTGTTAATCAAGCTGTCATGTTAATGAACAATGATAAAACGGCAATAGTAGACGTACGTGAAGATAAAGAAGTTAGCGGCGGTTTTATCAAAGGCGCTCAACATATCAAACTAGCAGATCTCCCTTCTCGTATTAGCGGTATATCTAAAGATAAAAATGTACCCGTACTTGTTTATTGCCGCAGCGGTAATCGTTCGGGTCATGCCTGTCATTTAATTACTAAGGCAGGCTATGAGAATGTTTCCAATCTTGCAGGCGGAATAATGGCTTGGGAATCAGCTAACTTGCCTGTCACAAAGCGCTAATAGAACTTTATAGTATGCCAGCAAATGTGATCATGTATGCAACACGCTTTTGTCCATATTGTATGCGAGCAAGAAGCCTACTAAAGAAAAAAGGAATAGAGTTCGAAGAGATTGCAGTCAGTAGTGGCAATGGACTATGGCAAGAAATGGCAGAAAAAAGTGGCAGAAACACAGTTCCACAAATATTTATCGATGGTGAGTCAGTAGGCGGCTATGATGACATAGCAATACTCAACCAACAGGGCAAATTAGATCAAAAATTAGGAATTTAATCAGATGGCAGAAGAAACACAAAACGAAGCAGCTGTACAGGATGCAACGACAGCAGAACAACAATTTATTATTGAGCGCATCTATGTAAAAGATATCTCATTTGAGGCACCCAATAGTCCTAGTATTTTCACCCAAAACTGGGACCCTGAGACTAATATGAATCTGAATACCAATGTTAACTCCCTTGGTGACGATCATTATGAAGTTGAATTAGAAGTGACCGTAACGGTTAAAGACAAGGAGGGAAAAACAGCCTTTCTTGTAGAAGTTAAACAGGCAGGCGCATTTTTAATAAAGGGTTATACAAATGAGCAACTAAATCACCTATTAGGAAGCTACTGCCCTGGTAACCTTTTTCCTTATGTACGTGAAGTGATTTCTAATCTTGTTTCTAAAGGAAGCTTCCCAGAAATGCACCTATCACCCATTAATTTTGATGCACTTTACGCACAAAATCAACAAGCTGCACATGAACAACAAACTGAGCAAAGCACTGAAGGGAGTGCTGAGAACGAAAAAACAGAAACGTAAAACCTTATGAATACACCAGAGCGTCCCAATAAAATATCAGTCTACGGTGCTGGATCGTGGGGTACAGCTTTGGCCTTGCAACTTGCTCGCAATGGTATAGATGTTTTGCTCTGGGACTTCAACCCAGAGCATGTTTCACTTTATGATAAAGCACGTGAAAATACACATTACCTTCCTGGGTTTAAATTTCCAGAAAACTTAAAATGCACCGACTCTATTGAAGACACAGTAAAACACGCAGATGACCAACTCATTGTCATTCCCAGTCACGGCTTTCGTGATTTACTCAAAAAAATTAAACCTTTTCTTAGTTCACAACATTCAATCACTTGGGCAACCAAAGGATTAGAAGTTGGCACTGGAAAATTACTCCATGAAGTGCTTATAGAAGAGTTGGGAGAAGGTATTCCCTATGGCTTAGTTTCTGGTCCAACATTTGCTTTAGAAGTTGCCAAAGGACTTCCCTCAGCAATGACAGCGGCAGCATCAACCCCCGAACTTTCTGAAAGAATGGCTGTTGCTTTTCAAGGTGGAAATTACCGTGTTTATACCAGCAATGATGTTCTTGGTGTCGAGCTTGGTGGCGCAGTAAAAAACGTACTTGCCATAGCCGCAGGTATATCAGATGGCTTAGGCTATGGTGCGAATGCACGTGCTGCCATTATCACCCGAGGTCTAGCTGAAATAATGCGACTTGCAGAAGGTATGGGGGCAGACCATGACACTATTATGGGGCTATCTGGTGTAGGTGATTTAGTACTAACCTGTACCGATAATCTTTCCAGAAATAGAAGGCTAGGCTTAGCATTAGGTGCAGGTAAAGACGTAGACTCCGCCATTGAAGAAATTGGACAAGCCGTTGAGGGTGCGAAATCTTCACACTGTATTGGTCTTCTTGCGGCAAGAGCAGGTGTCGATATGCCCATTTGTGATTATGTACACAAAGTAATATATAAAAATTTCCCTCCCCAGCAAGCAGTCAAAGAGTTATTAGCAAGACAAGTAAAACCAGAGTTCTAGTACAA
>CAZWEA010000158.1:0-6102 GCA_964632635.1 uncultured Cocleimonas sp.
ATCCTTAAGAGTTTTGGAAAAGGGGATTAAATCTCTGACTCTGATTTCCAGTTTCCTACACACAAATAGCGTGTTAGTCTTACTGATAATAGCTATCTGAGAAATATCAAAATGCCGCACGGGTAGTGCTAAGCTTCTGTCTTTTAAGGAAATGCCGTAAATAAAATAGTGTCCTGATAAGTAAGGACTAACAAGGAGAAAGGAGGGGGAGTTTAGGGAACACCTAAATAGAACAAGGCATGTTATTTGAAATGATGTTATTTAAAGTTAGTGAACAGAAATATGTGCCTATCCCTGATTATTATACAGAGATGATGTGAACGGAATATCAATTATGTTACAGGTGTGGCTGCATAGGTGCGATTGAATATGTTTTTACAAAATTGTCTTAAAACACCAAGTAAGAAATTTATCTAAATAATTTGCAATAGTGGAAATAATATGAAGTTTGCAAGTATCTTCTCAGGCTGTGGAGGTTTTGACCTGGGATTTATGAGTCAGGGATTTAAGCCTCTAGGGGCTTATGATTTGGATCCTCATGCATGTGAAAACTATAAGACCAATGTTGATAAGCAAATAATATGTATTGATTTGAAAAATGGAATACCAAAAGAGCACCCCCCCAAAGGTATTGACGCTCTTATTGCGGGACCTCCCTGCCAAGGTTTTTCTACTGCTGGAAAGAGGTTGCTGAATGATGAGAGGAACCATCTTGTAACTTTAACAGCTGAGTTAGCACTACAAATTTCACCTAAAGTACTTGTTGTCGAAAATGTGCCGGGCGTACTCGCAGGTGAGCATTCTCGCTATTGGAAAGAAATGGATTTTAAAATGCGATTAGCTGGTTATAACACGCATACGATTCACTGTCAGGCATCTGATTTAGGTATGGCTCAAATTAGGAAAAGGGTTCTGTTTTTTGCATGGCGTACTAATAAGGAAGTTGATTTTACAATTTCTATTCTACCAGCAGGTAATATACGTACAGCATTAGATGGTGTAGTAAGGGGGCAAGCAAATCATAATCCTAAACGTTTGAAACCTAATACTCGTGAATGGAATATTGCAAAACGAATAAAACCGGGTCAGAAGCTTTCAAATGTTCGTGGTGGTGAGAATTCTGTTGCAACATGGGATATTCCAGAAGTATTTGGGCGAATTACAGTTCATGAACGCACAATACTAGAGTTACTGCGGCGGTTGCGTAGACAGAAAAGGCAACGTGACTTTGGTGATGCGGACCCAGTTTCATTTGATAGATTGGAGGCAGCATTTGGCGAACGTTTTCATCATCATGTTGAGCGGCTTATTTCAAAAGGTTACCTCAGAAGAGTAGATGGTGGTATTGATCTTGTTGGTACTTTTAATGGCAAGTATCGTCGACTAGGTTGGGATGGCCCTAGTTGTACGGTGGACACACGCTTTGGTTCTCCTCGTTATTTTCTTCACCCATCATACCACAGGGGATTTACTGTACGTGAAGCTGCTAGGCTTCAAGGTTTTGATGATGAATATATATTTCAAGGAAGTGAGCAGTCCCAATATAGAGTAATTGGAAATGCTGTGCCTCCTCCCTTAGGAAGTTTGGCAGCAGAGATAACGAAACGTCTTCTAGGGAAAGTGTCATGACTGTTGAAGAGTTACGTGCAAAAGTTAGGGAATGGGACTCTCAAAATGTGAATAATGAAGCCATTGCTGATGCGAAATATACCTCTATCCTAGATCAGATTGAATATCATGCAGTAAATGAATGGAGGCGTTACATACCTGCCGAACATACAGATTTTAATTCAAATTATATAGAGCGGCTAGCAGCATGGATTGGTAATCTCACGTCTGAGGTAGATCAAAAACTACTCTTAGAGTACGCGCTTCATATCAGTTTTTTCTCTCATGATGACTTTGTAGCACTCTATCAGACGGCACTAAACCGCGAGATCTCAAATTGGATTGCAGTTCAAGTTGGGGCGGAACTCAATCACTTGGGAGGACAGGGTTTTCATGATTTGGTATACCAACAAATACATAGTCAAACATGGTACTGTCCGGTTACTGACAGCATGGACATAAATGAGTTTTACAAAGTTAATCACCTTACAGGTAAAGGCCATCGTCCAGGTTTCGCATCTCTTCAGATGATGGCAGAACACCCAACTGATCCTAATCCAAATATTGTTGATGACTGGATTCGTTATATGGTGTCTCCAGATAATCCACAAAACCCACAAAACCCTCCTTTGGAGCGGTTGGTTTTACTTGAAGATGTTGTAGGGTCAGGCACACAGTGCCTTAATGCGGTACGATGGGCTGTTGAAAATCTTGGCAAACCAGTCTTGTTTATTCCTTTAATTCTTTGCCCAAATGGAGTAGATGCTTTACGTGCAGAAGAAAGTAAATGGAAAGATCGGTTGATGGTTCGGCCAGTGATTGAGCTTCGACGTAGCGATCTGCTCGGCCCTGAACGACAAGGAAATGATGCGTGGTCAATTACCCCAAAGTTGGAAAATTTAGCTCAGCGCTGTGCAGTTCGTGCATCAGTTAACATGGATACTTTCGGCTACAAAAACACTGGATGTTCTTTAGTTACATTTTCAAACGCACCTGATAATTCGCTCCCTATTATTCACAATAATCCCCGAAATGGAAATTGGGCGCCACTCTTTCCTAGGATTCATAGAGATTGATATGAATATCACCATTAATCCTTTCCAGCAGCTCTATTTTTCTGATGATACACAGTCAGAAAATAATTACGTGGAACTCTTTAGTGATGAAGTTCTTCAAACTGCCATCCACCCTGTTTTTCAAGGTGGGAATGTAGTGCTTAGCGGCACGCAAGGTTGTGGCAAGACAATGATTCTTAGTCTACTAAGACCGGAAACCCGCATCGCATACTGGAAACAAGGTAAAGAGTTTCCAGTAAATAAAAAGATGCGGAATTTTATATCGGCTGGTGTGAATCTTACCCGCAGTCGAATAACGGATATTATTCAAGTGACTTTGCATAAAGGGGAAGAGGTTGACGAACGTGAAATGCCTTATTACTTTGCCGATTTTTTCAATTATCTTATTGTAGATGATTTAATTAAATCTATTGAAACTATTGGAGGGAAACCAGAGGTATTTGATTCGATAGTGGATATGTCATATATCCATCAGTTTGTTAAAGCTTTAGCTGAACAAGATTGCTGGTTTGGCGCACTTGACAGTGTTGAAACAATTGAACAATTAAAACAGCGTATTGGTCAACGTGTGGAATTTTATCGGCGATGGGTAAATGGCAATCTAGAAGAATCACAGCCACCAAAGGATATGCGCCAGAGCAAGACGAATATTGGTGAGCCTATTGCAAGAACAGCAGAGTGTCTTCGTCAAAGTGGGATGATAGCTGATGATGTGCCTGTTCTGATTCGTGTGGATCAGATTGAGGAGTTGCATCGTGCTTTCACTGACCGACAACGCAGTCTTCTTCTTGCTTTTAGGAAAATGATCAATCGTGTCTTTGCAGCAAGAGATGCTAGGGTACATTACAGAGCAGGAACTCGCCGATATGGTTGGAGAAATCCCCAGTTTCTGAGTATCTGGGGTAGTGAGGCACGTCTAGAAGAACGGCGTGATTACCTTATGGTCGACATGGATGCCGAGCTTTTTACACAAAGGGAGGTGAAAAACACAATCTTTGAGAAATTTGCCTCTGATACATTTCATAAGCGAATTAAATATTATTTTAATGATGAATCTAGTGATTTTGAGCCCGACCTAATAAAAAGTATTTTTGGTAAACATCCTTCAGCAGCTCAAAGATTAGCTCAACTTAATGAGAAACCAAGTGATATACAAATTGATAGGGCACTTGGACTTGACTTAGCTGCTGACAAAGGGCAATGGTCGGATAAGTGGCGTATCTTTCTCCGTAATATGTATCGCTCTGGGCATTCAGGAATGCTTAATGCTGTACTCGCAGCGGCATGGGGTCGACAGACGGGTGGAGGTCATTCAAAGCTGCAACATAGGGAATCGCCGCCACCAGATAATGCTCCATGGGAAAACCGTAAGTGGTGGCGAAAAGAACGCTTAGATCAGGCCGTATTGCAGTTGTCTACAAGGTGCCAGCAACGTTTTATGTGGTGGGGATTAAAAGATATTCTCTCTTTGAGTGGGGGTAACATTACTGTTTTTCTCCATATTTGCCACCGAATATGGGATGGGTTTCTTAAAAGTCAATCAAGTCTTCCTTTGGAAAAGCAAATTGATCTTCTAAATGGGGGTGAGATAGATCAAAAAATTCAAGCAGCAGGAATATTGTTTGCGAGTAATGAGTGGTTCAATAAGCTTCCTGAGGAACCGGATGGAAATTCTCGCCAAAGCTTTGTAGAAAAACTTGGAATATATTTAAATCAGGCAATGATGAGCGACCTAAGAATGTCTTATCCAGGAGGAAATGGTATTTCCATGGCCTTGGCGGAATTTCAATCTAATGCAAATGACGTTACGCATCTGCGTAATTTTCTTAATGATATGGTTGATTATGGCGTTTTATTTGAGACTGAACACTCCTCAAAAACTAAATCAGGTGGACGACGGATTAAATTTTATTTGCATCCTATTCTTTGTCCCAGATTCCAACTTCCAGAAGCCAGGACAAAGGAACCTTATTATTGGAAAATTAATAACTTATTTGCTCTAGTAACAAAGGCACAGATAACTCTTAATAGAGGGGGTGTTTCACGTTCGGAAGATAATCCACAGCTTTCTTTGTTTTCAAATTTTGATGGCAAGGAATTATGAAATACCGCCCTTGGGGACAGGTTAACTGGGCTTTATCATTAAGTGATCCGAAGAGCTGGCATTTTGTCGGGGCATTGGGTACAGAAGAACGTTCTCTATGTAGTTGGAAGTTGATGCGCCATCTAGGAGTACTCAGTGACGAATTATTTGTGCAAGTTTCGGATGTGGATTCGGATAAATATAGAGATCTAACTCAGAGAGCATTTCAACACCGTCGTCATGAATTTGCTCAAAATGGAGGAGATTTATCTAATGTTCATAGTATGGATCTCATGACAGAGTTGTTTCAAATTCAGAAATTTTCGCAGGCAGCAGTGAGCGCCGGTTCTTCAGTGGTGCTTGATATTACGTCATTACCAAAGCGGTTTTTTTTTACAGTATTAAAAACACTGACAAAATCTATTCAGGTGCGTAATTTGTTGCTGACATATAGTTGTCCTGCTGCTTATGCCGAGGGTGCGCTTTATGAAGATATTGATACATGGAAAAATTTACCTGGGTTTGCTGGTAGAACAATAGGCCGAGAGAACTTAATTGTTAGCATAGGATTTCTTGTTGAGAGTTTGAAGGGGTATTTTGCAGGTATGCCTGATCATGGTGAAATTCAGATGTTAATACCATTCCCTGCACCGCTAGCTGTTTTAAAAAGAACTTGGGAGTCGGTATCAAACGTTGAACGTGACCATGATAGTGGTGCATTTAAAAAATATCGTGTAGAGACACTAGATATGTCAGCTGCATTTGATCGTATTGTATCGTTGGCATCTAATCCACAATCCCCTACCGCTTTTGCGCCATTTGGTCCGAAGCCAACTTCAGCTGCAATGTGTCTTTACGCAATGCAATGTGAATCTGCGGTATATTATCCTCAACCGACAGTTTATCATCCTGAGTATTCATTAGGTATTAGAAATAATGATCCAGAAAATGCTGTCAGTGCTTATTGGGTAAAACACGAAGGTGAAAATCTATATGCTATTTGATCAGAGTAAAAACCGGGGTAGAACACAGTTTCTTATAAATATTACACTCCGAATATTGATTAAATACAAATAACTCCGATACCTTTAACTTATTAATTATATCGTTGGATGAATTTTAATGGGAACAAATTACTCATGGTAGAAGTAGAAATACGAAATTTGGCGAAATTTTGGGTCAGAGTAAAAACTATACGCTCGTTTTTATCTAAATAAGCGTTTCTAATACCAGTCCATGTTCAGAATGAAACTTATCGAAACGGCGAAACGGGGTCCAACGAAACGGGGTCAGGTCTTGCAATGCAACAATTTGAATTAATGTGTCACTGCAAGA
>CAZWEA010000159.1:0-6099 GCA_964632635.1 uncultured Cocleimonas sp.
TTGCCGTAGCGCCCATAGAACGTAGGTAATAAGTAGTTTTTAAACCACGAACCCAAGCCAGTTTATACAAGTTATCTAGCTTTACACCAGATGGCTCTTTCATATAAAGGTTTAGCGACTGCCCTTGGTCTATCCACTTCTGGCGACGACTTCCTGCTTCAATCAACCAACGAGAGTCGACTTCAAATGCAGTCGCATATTTAGCTTTCATTTCTTCTGGTACGCGATCAATTTCCTGTACGCTACCATCGAAGTATTTAAGGTCATTGATCATTACGTCATCCCATAATCCTAATCCTTTTAATTCATTGACTAGGTAGGGGTTAACAACGGTGAACTCACCTGAAAGATTTGATTTTACAAACATGTTTTGGTAAGTCGGCTCAATAGATTGGCTGACACCGCAGATATTTGAAATAGTAGCAGTTGGCGCAATTGCCATGGTGTTGGAATTACGCATACCGTGCTCCTTAACTTGTTTACGCAGTGTGTCCCAATCTAGTGAGGTGCTTTTATCTACTTGATAGAACTTTTCACCACGTTGCTTTTCCATTAAATCAATCGAGTCTATCGGTAGGATGCCTTTGCTCCAGAGTGAGCCGTCATAACTTGGATAGGTGCCACGCTCTTCTGCAAGATCAGATGATGTTTTGATCGCGAAGTAAGATATCGCTTCCATACTTTTATCTGCAAATTCTACTGCGTCCATAGATGCATAAGGAATATTTTGCTTATAAAGTGCATCTTGAAATCCCATTAAGCCAAGCCCGACAGGTCGATGTTGCATATTGGAATTACGCGCTTGCGGGACACTGTAATAATTGTATTCAATTACGTTGTCTAGCATTCGCATAGCCGTGGTAATGGTTTTTTCTAGCATTCCCATGTCAATGCCGTCAGCGGTTGTATGTTGCGCCATATTGACTGAGCCAAGGTTACATACCGCAATTTCTTCATCATTGGTATGTAACATGATTTCAGTACACAGGTTTGAGCTATGAACCACGCCAATGTGTTGGTTGCTGTAGCGGATATTACAAGGGTCTTTAAAGGTGATCCAAGGATGACCTGTCTCAAATAACATGCCTAGCATTTTGCGCCAAAGGACTACTGCCTTGAGTGTTTTATGTAAAGTGATCTCACCCCGAGCCGCTTTTGCCTCGTATGCTTCATAGGCTTTAGTGAATTCTTTGCCAACTAAGTCGTGTAAGTCTGGTACTTCTTCTGGTGAGAATAAAGTCCATTCGCCTTCTTCTGCAACACGCTGCATAAATAAATCTGGAATCCAGTTAGCTGTATTCATGTCATGAGTACGACGACGCTCATCACCAGTGTTTTTACGCAGTTCGATAAATTCTTCAATATCGACATGCCATGTTTCCATATAGGCACAGATGGCACCTTTACGTTTGCCGCCTTGATTAACTGCTACTGCAGTATCATTGGTGACTTTCAAGAAAGGTACAACCCCCTGTGATTTTCCGTTTGTGCCTTTTATGTGAGACCCTAGTCCACGCACGCGCGTCCAGTCATTTCCTAAACCACCAGCAAACTTGGAGAGTAGTGCATTGTCCTTAATGGAACTATAAATTCCGTCAAGACTATCTGGCACTGTGGTTAAGTAACAAGAAGATAACTGTGGGCGACGCGTTCCTGAATTAAACAGTGTTGGCGTGCTGCTCATAAAATTAAAACTGGATAGAAGGTTGTAAAACTCAATCGCGCGTTCTTCACGATTTACTTCGTTCATGGCAAGCCCCATGGAAACGCGCATAAAAAATATTTGTGGCAATTCAAAACGAATGCCTTTTTCTGTATGAATAAAATAACGGTCGTAAAGTGTTTGTAAACCAAGGTAGGTAAACTGTTGGTCACGCTCAGGTTTAATGGCTGCGCCAAGTTTAGCTAAGTCATAACGCGTTAGCTCTTCATCAAGTAATTCAAGTTCAACAGCTTGATTGATGTACTTCTTAAAGGTGGCAGGGTAGCGTTTTGCCATTTCTAGCTGGGTTGCTTCGCTTGGGCGAGCATTAAGATAGCTCAGTGCTTCACTGCGCAAATTATCAAGTAACAAACGCGCTGCCACCATCGAGTAGTTTGAATCCTTCTCGATGTTGACGCGCGTTGCCATTACAAGTGCAGAACCGACATCTTCTTCAGGGATGCCATTAAATAAGTTCCGCATAGCCTCTTTTTCGACGGTGTCTTTATCGACTCCATCTAAGCCTGAAACTGCTTCTGCAATGACCTTGCGTAGGCGGTTTCTATCGAGTGGCCTGGTGTCCCCGTCCGATGTGATTACGTTTAATACATCTTTTTTAGATGTTTTCTTTGGTTTTTCTTGTAGGTCTTTTTCTGCACGAAGCTGGGCGCGTTCGTCACGATAAAGAACATAAGCTCGTGCCACTTTACGCTCTCCAGAGCGCATCAGTGCTAACTCTACTTGATCTTGAATATCTTCAATGTGAACAATTCCACCGTCTGGCATACGGCGAAATAAACTGTCATTTACCTGTTTTGCCATTTTTTTAACAGAATCATGAATGCGCGAAGAGGCCGCTGCAACTCCGCCTTCTACACCAAGAAAAGCTTTAGTTAATGCAACTTCGATTTTACTACAGTCAAAAGGGGTTACTTTGCCATTACGACGAATTACTTTATAAACAACTACTTCTTGTTCTGTATTGGGTGTTGTCGTTGACATAGTTTCGTCAATGACACTAGCGGCACTTGTGTTCTGTTCGTCAGTATTTTCAAAGTTGACTGGTTGCATCTTTTCCCCTTGGTTGTAAATGGTGGCTTGTAAATTTAGCTTTTTGAGATCTCTTTATTCGTATGGTCTGCTACAAAGGAAAAATTGGGTTTGATCAATCATCATTTTTAATGACTAATATCAATATTTTCCTGTTGTTATTTTGTTTGATCACGCCTGAAAACAAAACACTTTGAATGATCTGTAAATTGACCATTAAGTATTGTTCATTTTTTAGCCTGCATACTATAGAGTGTGGTTGATGCTCTCGTCAAGCACAACATGTTGTGTTTAACCCTATTGGAACCTGTATATAATCTGTGGATAACTTGGGTAAAACTTCGTGTATTCAGACGGAGTGACTTGTGATGAATCGAATGCTATTACAAATAAATTTATTTAAATATTTTTTAGGTTAAAATTGCGGACTAAAAACATAAGGATAGCAATAAAATATGTCATATCAGGTTACATTACTACCGAGTGAGCACGAATTTTCAGTGGAAGAAAATGAGTTTATTTTGGATGCAGCGCTACGTCAGGGGATTGATTTTCCTTACGGATGTAAAAGTGGATCTTGTGGTACTTGCCTTGGAAAGGTTATATCAGGAGAAATACATTACCCCGAAGGTTTGCCATTAACTGTAATGGAGCATGAGCATTTGGAAGGGAAGGCAGTTTTTTGTGTTTCAATCGCCAAGTCTGATTTAACCTTGGAGATTAAAGAGGTAGATAATGAAGGCGACATTCAAGTTCAAATACTACCTGCAAGGGTAGAGTCATTACGAAAACTGGCTCATGATGTAATGGAAGTACAGCTAAAAATACCAGCATCCAAACGTCTTGCCTTTCATGCGGGACAATATATAGAGTTTATTCTTAGGGACAAGTCACGCAGAGCCTTTTCAATCGCAAATGCGCCAACGAATGATGAGTATTTAGAGCTACACTTGCGCCAGATTCCAGATGGTAAGTTTACCAATCATGTTTTTAATGAGATGAAAGAAAAGGCAATGTTACGTTTTGAAGGGCCATTTGGTAGCTTTTATATTCGAGAGAAATCCAATAGGCCGCTCATCTTAATTGCGGGTGGAACAGGCTTTGCTCCCATAAAAGCAATTTTAGAACAGTTAATAGAAGAGCAAGATACGCGCCCTGTTCACCTTTATTGGGGGGCTAGAGACCAGCAAGATTTATATCGTGATGATCTGGCAAAAAAGTGGGCGTTTCAATATGAGAATATTGAGTACATTCCCGTATTATCAGATGTTAAGGTGAAAGAAGACTGGCAGGGTAGAACAGGCTTCGTACATGCTTCGGTCGCAGAGGATTTTGAAGACCTATCAAAATTTGATGTCTATATGGCAGGGCCGCCCATTATGATCAATGCAGCTAAAGAGAGCTTTTCTAAACTAGGTTTGCCTGTTGATCAGTTATTTTCTGACTCGTTTGAATATGCCGAACAATCTGAGTAGTAGCTACCAATTATCAAAAAAAGGGGGGGGTGCCATTAAGATCTCCTCTCACGATCTGAATTTTGGGCATAAAAAAGCCGCAATAGTTTTTTATTGCGGCTTTTGTGTTCCTAAAGATAGGAATTAGGTAGAGCTTATTTTTTAGAAGCTTCAATAAACCGATGAATAATAGGTGCTAGGATAATTTCCATTGCCATACTCATTTTCCCACCTGGTATTACGATGGTATTGCGACGTGTCATAAATGAATCATGTAGCATGTTTAGAAGGTAAGGGAAATCAACGCAGAATTTTTGTGCATTTTCAAAACGAATAATAACAAAACTCTCATCCGCAGTTGGAATATCACGTGCAATAAATGGGTTAGATGTATCTACCGTTGGAACACGTTGAAAGTTAATATCGGTGCGTGAGAATTGAGGTGCAATGTAATTTACATAATCAGGCATACGACGTAAGATTGTATCTACAATAACATCTGTGCCATAACCACGCTCGGCATGGTCACGATGGATTTTTTGAATCCACTCAAGGTTAACACTAGGTACAACACCAACACCTAAATCTACATATTGTGAAGTGTCGACACCTTGTTTTTCATCGGCAGCTAAGCCGTGTAAACCTTCATAGAAAAGAAGATCACTACCTGCTTCAATATCTTCCCAAGGTGTAAATTCACCCGATAACTTATCACAACCTAAACGTTTATTTTGTTCTACAGCTTCATCATCATTGTGAAGGTAGTAGCGTTTTTTACCAATGCCCGTTTCACCGTATGCTTTAAATGTTGCTTCAAGGGCAGCAAAGTCATTCGCTTCAGGACCAAAGTGACTAAAGTGATTATTACCTTCTGCTTCCGTTTTCTTTACCATTTCGCCAAACTCTACACGGCTTAAGCTATGGAAACTATCACCTTCTATGATAGCTGGATTGATGTTTTCACGACGGAAGATGTTTTCAAAAGCACGTTTTACAAAAGTTGTGCCAGCTCCAGATGAACCAGTTACTGCAACAACAGGATGTTTGATCGACATTGGGGACTCCTACATTTATATGATGGTGGAGCATTCTACCTGAAGTTCTTCAGAAGCGGAAATTTATACAGGAGCATATGGTATCAAGTCGCTGATGATATGTTTTTTCACATAGGAAAAACTTTCCCATGGTAAGTATTTACTTATGCTTAATTTGTTTGGAATTTACTCAATTTCCAGCTCTTTTGCAGAGTATCAATGTAGAAAAATTACGCAACTAATTGAAAAGACAAAATAATAAGCTATATATTTTTTTTGAAAAAATATGGGGGAAAGTCTTGACTTATTTGAAGGTTTTAGTTGTCCACAATATCTGTGGATAAGTCTGTGAGTATCTTTGTAAAAGAGCACTTAAAGCCCGACTCTATTTAGTTCCTCTACAAATTGCTTAATTTTTGACCACTTATTTTAACCGAATAAATATCAAAGACTTACGTCGCTTATATGATGGGGTTAAGTTAAAATGCGCGCAAAATCACGTTTTTTTTCAGTGAGAATCATAAAAAATGCAGACTGTGTATAAATACAGTGTACTTTTTTTTTAGTTGACATAACATAAGTGCTTGTTAAGCATAGATTCATTTTATAAAAGTGTCTTTTTTACAGGGAATATAGTCAGTGAAAGATGAAAATTTGGATGTGCCACGAGTTGGTTTTGTCAGTTTGGGGTGCCCTAAAGCATTAGTGGATTCTGAGCGAATATTGACGCAGTTAAAAACAGAAGGTTATGAACTGGTTTCTGATTATGATGGTGCTGACGTGGTAGTCATAAATACCTGTGGCTTTATTGATAGTGCAGTAGAGGAATCACTAGATGCTATCGGCGAAGCGCTAGAAG
>CAZWEA010000160.1:0-6033 GCA_964632635.1 uncultured Cocleimonas sp.
CTATAATCATCCCACGCTTTAAATCATTCGCTCTCGGCATTGTTTTTATCCTTAAGTTTTGTTTTGTTACTAGACACAGACTAAATTTTTCATTACCAACTACATAAGTTTATAAAAATAATATTATATTTCTTACTTTAGGAGACCTCAGCATAACTCAAGTGCAAAAGGAAAATGAGGTAATATTTTCAAAAAATGAGTTTAGAAGCAGAATAATAGGGAATTTTCATTAAATTTAAAGCAATAAAAACCCCGTTACTCATTGAGTAGCAGGGCTTTAAAATAGATAACATCCAAAACGAGACTGGTGTGTAAGATTGATTGTGTGCCTAAGTCGTTCTCAATTAGTTTTCTCCTAGATGGTTACTAATTAACTATTGATGAACCGATGACATTCTTCTATAACCATCCAACCAACTGTGCATGTACACCAGTATTATTGACACCATTTAAAATATTTAATGATTTTGTCTGAGCTGAATTGTAAGCAACAATCATCAAGTGAGGACACTTATTAGCGAGACTTGCATTTTCTACTCCTTGAAGATGAAGCACCTCATCAGACAAACTTTCCTGACTCCCTTTATTTAAATCTTCGTTTATATGTATAACAACTTCTGTATTTGACATGACTCACCCTCTTTATTATTTTTACACTAATCTTATTAGAACAAACAAGAATATATTGCAGTATAGAAGCCCTATAAGATAAAACAAATTATTACTTATGATCACATCAATAGAACTAATTGATATTGGATTTTGACCAGCGAGGAAATAAATAAACAGAACTAAAAAATAATGATAAAAAGCTAGTTAATAGACTCAATAACAATGCCGTTGATTCTTGTAATACTTTTACGGTTCTTAGAGCACTTATCCTATTAGCTACTACGCGTACTTCTTTGTAATTCCAATACTCAAAAACTTGATAAACACTAAGAATGAATGTTCCAAGAGAAAATACTAAAAATAGTTTTTAAGTATCCTTATCAAGGCGAATCCACCTTCCTCTTTGCAAACCTTGTATAGGTTGAAAGCGTGTCTTATAGTTCATTTTACGACAATCTTTAATCCAAAAACCAGGATAGACAAATTCAAAATTATTTTCAATAGCATAATCAATTTGCCATAGCACAGCATACGTACCTAAACTACGACGTCTTCCCTCTTCTGGGTCAAAAAAGGTGTAAACAGCCGACAAGCCTGATTTAACAACATCAACTACAGCTACCGCTATGAGTGTTTCTGTCTTTGTATTGCCATCAACTGTGTAATACTCGATAAATTGAATATCACACCAATCAGCTAATAAGAATTTTTCTACTCCTTCATGATCTTGACTTTCATGACGACTCGCAAGATAACGCTGATACAATGAAAAATAGGTATTACGGAATCCCTCAGTATTTATTCTAACCTTTAAATCACTGTTTAACTTCCAGTTTCGTTTTTGACTTTTACTTTTCTGAAACTCACTTACAGGAATACGCGTGGTAATACATTCTTCACAGGTATGACAATAAGGACGGTAAACTTGCTCACCTGAGCGCCGAAAACCACTTTGAATCAAATAATCATAAACATCTGGTGTCATCTCAAAATCGGGGTCAACCACGGCATTTCTAGCAATTAATCCAGGCAAGTACGAGCATGGATGCATACCGGTAGGAAATATTTTAAGTGGTTGGTTCAGTTTCATAATTACTTTTAAATTTATTGGTCTAACTACAAGCCCGTGAATGTTTTAATATTAGTATTTAGCTCCTTAATGGAACCTTTATCAACTTTGCCCATCAAAATCAAAGTCCAATTATTTTATTTGCAAAATTCTAATCGATAAAATCAAAGAACCCTATATTATGATTTATCTCAACTAACATCTAGTACATCATGCAGATATTTCTTACAATTTTTAACCAATAAGTATTAATAATGAATCTCTATAAAACTATATTTCTTCTTATCCTTTTGAATTTAACAAATATCTCTAAGGCGAATGATGAGCAACTAGCAGAGTTTGCTTTTTCTTTAGATCTAGTCGAAGCCGCGATTGAACGTTTATCTCATAAAGTAACCTATGATGGTAGTTATAAAACCATCGCTTTCCCATGGGGTGATGTTCCCGATAATATTGGTGTGTGTACTGATGTTGTTATTCGTTCTTATCGAAAACTCGGCATCGATTTACAAGAACGCGTCCATGCTGATATGTGGAATAGCTTCTCTCAATACCCAAATCTCCCAAAATGGAAAAGGAATCGGCCTGATTCAAATATTGACCATAGACGAGTACTCAACTTAAGGGTCTTTTTTACTAGGAATGGGAGCGCACTACCCATTACTAATATCGCTAATGACTATCTACCTGGCGATCTGGTCACTTGGGATATCATGCCAGGTATGCCGCATATTGGCATCGTTACACATAATGTAAGTAACGATAAAAGACGACCAATGATTGTACACAATATGGGAAAGGGGCCAAAACTTGAAGATATTTTATTCACCATGAAAATTACTGGTCATTATCGTTATCAACCCCATAAATCACCACAGACAACAGTATATAAGTAACCAAAAATTATATTTAAAATCCGTATTGTCTGGATTTAATCCACAATTATTTACATGCTGTTCAGCTTTGGTTAATTGACACAATGATATATATAAAAACATACCAATAATTAAATAAATTCGGGGTCACCATGAGGATTAATTTGCGAGCGCATCCTCTAATAAAAACAATAATACTGACATTCATCTTAACTGTTAGTAACTTTGCCACTCATTCATTAAGTGCTGAGGATATTATTATCCCTGTTCAGCGTTCTGTGGCTACACAACCCATCACAACTTTAGAAATTATGGCTATTGTCAAGTCTCTATTGAGTGGTCGAGTTCTCTATGTAAAGAAAAAGTCCACCTATTCAAACCCAGATTGCCATTTTGTTAAGTTTCTCGAAGACCAAGGGGAATTTCAAATCATTAAACTCGGTTGCTACGAAAAAAATATCGTACAAAATCAACAGTAAGCAATCACTTCTTTATAATATTTTTCCACTCCCTCATAAATAATACTTTCACAACGATAATACAGTGTGTAATATCCTATTAGTTTTACAAAGCTCACAACTATCTTCAAGTTAACAATAGAGTTAATAATTTATAACTTTAGAAACAGTATTTAGAGTTTCTATTAATAATAATTCAATTAGAATGGGGTCTATATGAGAGTACTGGTTGTCGAAGATGATAGGGATATCCGCGAACAACTTACTGAATCACTTCAGTCATCGGGTTACGTTGTAGATGCTGCAGCTGATGGCGCGCAAGGTTTATATTATGCTCTGGAGTACCCAGTTGATCTAGCTATTGTTGACCTAGGACTTCCTGAGGTTAGTGGCTTAGAAATTATCGCAAAATTACGAGATGCAGGAAAGGACTACCCAGTCATTATACTTACGGCAAGAACACGCTGGCAAAATAGAGTCGAAGGGCTCGAAGCGGGTGCTGATGACTATGTAGACAAACCTTTTCACTTTGAAGAACTACTAGCACGCATGCGTGCCCTATTACGCCGAACCGGTCGTTGGTCACAAGCAGAATTTTCCTGTGGTCCGATCCGACTTAACACTTCAGAACAGCGCGTTTTAGTCAATGATATAGAAATAACATTAACTGCATACGAATACAAAGTTATTGAACACCTTATGATGCACGCAGGAGAGGTAATATCTAAAACGGATTTAACTGAAAGTATGTATGATGATGAATCAGATAGAGACAGTAATGTGATTGAAGTATTTATCCGTCGTCTGCGAATGAAATTAGACCCAGATGGCACCATAAATCCAATTGAAACACTACGCGGTCGCGGCTATCGTTTTACATTGAGTCGTAATACGTAATAATAAGTATAGCTAGCGCTACAACTAATCTAATTAAAGAAGCCCAACATGAATTCATTGCGTAGCCGCCAATTTCTTAGTGCGCTAGCCATTATATTTCTTGGTATTTTAGTACTAGGCAGTGTTTTATACTATGTAACTCAACATAAAATGTTAAAAGATGAAGAGTCATCTTTGAATTCTGCTGGTTTAGAATTAATGGGTTTTCTAGATTTTAATGATGGGAAATTCATCATTGATAATAGTTCCAAGAATGAATTTTTAGCCTTTTTGATTAAAAATAACTTTAGTAAACTCACTGCAGATAAATTTGCCTACATTCAACATACAGATTCCAAAAATATTGTTTGGCACAGCCAATACCCTTTCAATGATATTAGTGCAGGTCGATTCGCCAAAGATAAGCGCAAGGTGTTTACCACCTTCTTACTAGATATGCCTGCCGAAGTTGATGGTGTGGATATTTTAAACCCAGAAGATACCCAAGGTAGAAACAAATCCAAACTCGATGGTGCTGAAAACTACATCGTCTATGCCAGAGGTTTCAGCTACAAACCCTTTGGGTCCTATCAATTGATCTTAGCTAAATCAGCCTCAGCTTTGCAAAAAGGGCATGATGAAATCATCCGTAACATCTTCCTACTGTTTTTAATAACCACCATTTTAGTTTTAATCTCACAACTCGTTAGCAGCTATCTGGTAATCACTCCTATTCGTCAATTTGAACAAGAAATAAATAAGATTGAATCAGGTGAACAACAACTTATCTTAAAAAAATATCCCAATGAGCTATCCTCTGTGAAAAGTGCAGTAAATGCCCTAATTAATGCAGAAAAAGGACAAAAGCAACGCTATCGTGATGCACTTGATGACTTAGCTCACAGCCTCAAAACACCGTTATCTGTACTACAAAATTCTGCCGAAAAGAGTGAAGGAAAAACCATCAAGACACAAGTAGAAAGAATGGACGACATTATTGCTTATCAGTTACGTCGTGCCGTTGTAAACGACCACGGTGTTATCATCAAAAGCCATTCAGTAAGGCCCGTTTTATATCGTCTTAAAGACTCATTACTAAAAGTCTACCGAGACAAAACATTTGACTTCATTATAAACGTTGATGAATTTGCAAAATGTCGCATGGAAGAAGATGACTTAATGGAAGTCTTTGGCAACCTAACCAATAATGCCTGTCGTTTTTGTGAAAATATCGTCGAGATTACCGCCACACATAATGGAGATGTATTGGTCATTGATATTGATGATGACGGCATGGGCTTTCCTGATAAAAACCCTTCAGAGCTTCTACAAAGAGGTATCCGAGCAGATAGCCAGTCAGAAGGGCAAGGTATTGGTTTAGCCGTAAGCACAGAGATAATGGAAGCTATTGGTGGAAAGATTGAATTATTAATATCCCCTCATGTAGGCGCACGAGTAAGGCTACACTTACCGACATAGGCTCCTATCAAGCAACATTAAAGCTTTAATTAACCTTATATGGCACCCCCCCCTTTTTTTAACAATTCACATACTACACAGTATCTATCTAAGACTGAAAACTATATAGGCCATTGATTATTAATATAAAACACTGACCATGCAATACCTACCTTATATACTTGCACTCATTACATTGCTATTTCTAGCAATACAAATTATCCCTTATTTTGTATTGCGCTCCAAAAGAGGTAAAACAGCACCATCTCTTGATGCACTATTAAATTCAGAACAACGCAAACAATCACAGACCTTGTTGTATTTTATGGCACCACATTGTGGAATGTGCCGTCGCTCAACACCTATAATAGATGAACTAGCAAAGCAGAGGCTAGATGTACTTCGCGTCGATATTTCAAATCACCCAGAAGTAGCCAAAGAACTTGGTGTGATGGGAACACCTGCATATGTATTTATAAAAAGTGGGATTATAGATAGCGTTAAACTAGGCGCATTAGATAAAAAGAAAATATTAAAAATACTTGAAGGAAAAAAATAAATTAGCCAGCTTTGTGAGTGAATAACACAAGAAGAATTGAAACAGCTTACTGAAGCCAGAAGAAATTAAAGTGGCGTCCCCACGGAGACTCGAACTCCGGTTACCGCCGTGAAAGGGCGGTGTCCT
>CAZWEA010000161.1:0-6000 GCA_964632635.1 uncultured Cocleimonas sp.
TGCCATGTTATTAAACTCACTCAACCAATACTAAAATAAACCCTAGTTCCTGATACATTTTAATCTGTGCGGGTCCTTGTGGAGAAGGGCTGATATATGATGGGAAATCCTCCGCAACGACACCTCGCCAACCTGCGTGAGTTTCACAAATATGTACGGGTACATCGTCAGCGACTAAGCGTTGCACTAGCTTGTGTGATTCCTTTGCATCTTCTTTGTTCTTTGTGGTTAAACCAAATTGTTCAGCGCCGTGGGAGACAACAGCGATTTCTAGTTTTGGGAATTTCTTTTGTAATTGTTGTTTGAATGCGCTTACTTTCTTAAGTGCATTTGGAAGATATTCGCCATCTTCACTGCCGAGTAATTCAAATACAACGCCATCGGGAGTTTCGCTTAAGGCTAGGATTTCTGCAATTTTATCTTTGTCTTCATCAGCATAGAGAGTGAATGAGAACAACATTGATACCGACATTGATAGCAATAATAGAAAGGGTAGAAGGTGGGTGGATATTTTTTTAGTAGGCATTTTATGTTTCTAGCAGCTGGTTAATTCGGTTTATTATACGTTAATTTTAATACATCAGATGTATTGCGTCCTTAGGGTTACAATTATGTAAAAAAGGGGGGGGTGCCATATAACTCTTGACCGACCCTATTGAATTATTTCATACTTTAGCAATGCAAAATATTAATCAAACTCAATTTAAAGTACAGATTTTACGACGACGTTGTTGCTGTTCTGCTGTGCCTGTATGGAGTTTGTATTGATGTTTAATTAGTTTGTCACCCTGTGAGGGGTTTATAGAATCCATAAGCCACAGCAATTGCTGTGGCTTTTTTTATGCCTGAAATAAATAGAAAACCTTATCTTGGATTTTTAATTAAAGGAGAAAAACGTGAGTAATGTAAGCAACGTAAATGTAGATCAAGTGATGCAAATCGCAAAAAGACCCGACCTTGTTTTTATTAAAGGTGAGGGCAGTTGGCTTTGGGATAGTGAGGGAAAAAAGTATCTGGACTTTATTCAAGGTTGGGCGGTGAATACCTTAGGGCATTGTCCTAAGCTTATTACTGAAGTCTTAACAATGCAGTCTCAAAAACTCATTAATTCAAGTCCTGCCTTTTATAATCAAGCTATGATTGACTGTTCAAATACCTTAGTAGATCACTCTGTTTTTGATCAAGTGTTTTTTGCAAACAGTGGTGCAGAGGCGAATGAAGGTGCCATTAAATTGGCTAGAAAGTGGGGTCAGTTAAATAAATCTGGGGCATGGAAAATTATTACGTTTGAAAATGGCTTTCACGGTAGAACCTTAACGACGATGTCTGCCAGCGGTAAAGCCGCTTTTGAGCCATTGTTTGAACCCAAAACAGAGGGTTTTATCAAGGTGCCTTTTAATGATATTAATGCAGTAAAGCAGGCAATTGATAATCAAACAGTAGCGATTATGTTGGAATTGATTCAGGGTGAAGCGGGTATTATTTCTGCTCAGAGTGAATTTGTTGAAGCGTTACGAAAATTAGCTGATCAGCATGACTTATTATTCATTGTCGATGAAATTCAAACAGGCGTAGCGAGGACTGGCAAACTATTTGCCTATGAACACTACAATATCCAGCCCGATATAATGACCCTTGCGAAAGGTTTAGGCGGAGGTGTTCCGATTGCCGCTTTACTAGCAAAAGAGCAATACTGCGTGTTTGAATTTGGTGATCAAGGTGGAACATTTAATGGTAATCCACTGATGACTTCGGTTGCTAATGCTATTGTCAGTAAGGTATCAAAGCCTAGTTTTTTAAATCAGGTTAATCATAGAAGTGAGCTGTTAACTACAGGGCTTAAAGCATTATCTAAAAAGTATGGTTTAGGTGAAGTACGTGGAAAAGGGTTGCTCTTAGCGCTTGATGTAAAAAATATAAATGCTAATGAAATTGTAGCCAGTTGCCTTGAAAAAGGTCTTATTATTAATGCACCTAGAGACAACACTTTGCGTTTTATGCCAGCTTTAAATGTTTCTAGTTCAGAGATTGCTGAAATGCTCAGGGTATTGAGTGAAGTGGTGTTGATGTCTGAGTAGGGTCGTGAATTCAGTGGGATATACAATCATGTAAAAAGGGTAGGGGTGCCATATGACTAGGAATAAAGTTTAGATATGCCTATTATAAGTACACTCCATTAGTCAGATTTATTTGATTGATTTTCCATTTATGGCATGATGTGGGTTACACAATAATAATAATTCGTATTTAATGCGTTTTGATAGTACATCCACATGAGTCATGATTATTTAACAGGGTACTTACCCGATTCAGGCAGTCGACTGCGACATGAAAGAAAGAAGGCATTAAGAAATGTCTTGATTATAGCTGTGGTTATTGCTGCTTTCTTTTATGTGCTCACTAAAGCAGTCAGAATACTCGTTGAAGACAATCGCATTGTTAATTACCCTATTTCAGTTAAATCTGATGCTAACTCAGATAAAGTTAGTCCTGATGAGATTATTTATTACGATGTCTCTTCTGAAGGTCAAGCTAAAGTTAATTTGGATACAATTGAACTAGATAAGGAAATAGTTAGAACGAATCAAGAAATAGAAAAATTAACTGAGCAGGTGCCTGATAAAAAAGTTTCTAATCAGCAGGTTTTTAGCCAGCAACCTCTAGTACAAGAAAACAATAATCAAAAAATAGTTGAGCAAGAACCTTCTTCAGAGCCAGACCAGCCTATTGTGAGTTCGACTACTTCTGTTGAACAGATTGAGCCACTAGAGAAGAGTAACAATGCCAGTACTTCTAGCGATACTGATGATGCTAACTCACAATACCCTATTGATTTAAAAGACCTTGAAGCAATTTATAACAAGCAGCTATCGACTATTTTAGATGATAACTAAGTCTCACCTTTAGAACCTGCTTTGCTAGGTCTAATTAATATCAATGCAGAAATAACGAATCCTGAACCAATAAGCGTCAGCCAACTCCATTGTTCATCAAAAAATAACCACCCCCAAAAGGCAGCGAGCGGTGGTACTAAGTAAAAGTAGCTCGCTACACGACTCGCTTCGCCATGACGAATCATGTAAAGCAGTAATAAGATAGCAATTAAAGATAATGCGAGTATTAACCAAGAAAGTGTCAATATAAAGTTAATATTCCAATCTACTTCGCCTGTTTCCATTGTGAAAGAAACCAATACAAAGAATAAAAATGCTGCAATGTATTGATAGGATGACCCTGTTATAAGATCAACCTTTTGCGCATATTTTTTTTGTAGCAATGTACCTGCGACAATACTTGATAGTGCTAAAACTAACCAAGAAAGTCCTTTAAGAGTTATAACTCCTTCCCAACTCGATGCACCATAGAGAACAATTACTACCCCGATTAAACCGATTAGTAATCCAAACCATTCTCTTTTGCTGATGGATGTATTTAATACAAGCCCCGAAAATAGTGCGATAACGATAGGGTTTAAACTTACAAAGAGTGCGGTTAAACCAGCAGATATATTAGTATCAATCGCAGCAAATACTGCGCCAAGATAAATACCATGAATGAGTAAACCAACCAGTCCTTGCATTGCCGCATCAAAGGGGCTGATTTTAGGGCGTTTTAAAATTACAATGAGCAGTAAAAACAAAGGAACTACAAACAGCATACGCCACATCAGCAGTGTAAAAGGTTCAGCATAGGGAAGCCCAAACTTTGCACTAACAAATCCAGTTGACCAAAGTAGTACAAAAATTAAGGGGATGTATTTAGTCATGTTTTTATTCTACATCTGTTGTAATACGCAGAGAAAGAAACAGTTATTGTGTTTATTCAAGTACACAGTTAGAAATACGGGTACAATAACGTCAACCCTATTAGTAAGTAATAAGTTTTGAATATCACTGCCCCAGACATTTTCTCCTATCGTAAATTTTGGCCACATAAGTTTGGTACGGCTACCGTGTTGCCAATGTCACGAGATGAAATGGACGATCTGGGTTGGGATTCTTGCGATATTATTATTGTTACAGGTGATGCCTATGTGGATCACCCCAGTTTTGGAATGGCAATAATTGGGCGCTTGTTAGAATCACAAGGTTTTCGTGTGGGTATTATTTCGCAACCCGATTGGCGTTCTGCTGAGGATTTTCAAAAGCTGGGTAAACCGAATCTTTTCTTTGGCATTGCTGCGGGTAATATGGATTCAATGGTGAATCACTATACCGCAGATAGAAAGCCACGTTCGGATGATGCTTATACCGCAGGGGCAAAAGCAGGAAAACGACCTAACCGTGCCACCGTGGTTTATGCACAGCGAGCGCGTGAAGCGTTTAAAGGTGTGCCCGTAGTTATTGGGGGAATAGAGGCAAGTCTGCGCCGTATTGCTCAATATGATTATTGGACTGAAAAAGTACGGCGCTCAATTCTGCCTGATTCTAAAGCGGATATGCTGCTTTTTGGCAATGCAGAAAGAGCCATTGTGGAACTTGCACATCGTCTTTCGTGTGGTGAAAAAGTTGCTGAAATCACCGATATTCGTGGTACAGGATTTATGCGACAAGGTGTTCCAGAAGGTTGGACGCTAATTGATTCGACAGATATTGATGAAGTGGGCTCAATTGAACATCCCGATGCAAATCCATATATTGATTCTACCCAAAGCAAAGATTGTGATAAAAATTCAGTTGCAGATGATAAAAAAACAGAAGCAAGACTAAATAGTGGTGCGACGCAAATTATTCACTTTAATGAGCGCCCGAGAAAATTAGATCGCACTAAAACCGTGATACGCCTGCCATCGCATAATCAAGTGGTCAACAGCAAGGTACTCTATGCACATGCCTCGCGGGTGTTTCATCTGGAAACTAACCCAGGTAATGCACGATCCTTAGTGCAAATGCATGGTAAGCGTGACGTCTGGCTAAATCCGCCACCTCAACCATTGAGTGCGCCAGAGTTTGATCGGCTATTTGAAATGCCTTATACGCGCAAGCCACACCCATCCTATGGTGATTTGAAGATTCCTGCTTACGATATGATTCGTTTTTCAATTAATATTATGCGGGGTTGTTTTGGGGGGTGTACCTTTTGTTCGATCACGGAACATGAGGGGCGCATTATCCAAAGCCGTTCAGAAGACTCGGTAATTCGTGAAATTGAAGCAATCCGCGATAATGTTCCTGAATTTACAGGTATTATTTCTGATTTAGGCGGACCGACTGCCAATATGTATCGGCTTTCTTGTAAGAGTAATAAAATTGAAGAGTCTTGTAGGCGTTTATCCTGTGTGTATCCCGGGGTTTGTGAAAATTTAGGCACTAACCATAAGCCACTCACGAAATTGTACAAGCGTGCACGAGAAGTTCGTGGGGTTAAGCGTGTTTTTATTGCGTCAGGGCTACGTTATGATTTAGCCATTCGTGACCCAGAATATATTAAAGAGCTCGTCACACATCATGTTGGTGGACGTTTGAAAATCGCCCCTGAGCATACTGAAAAAAGCACGCTCTCGCGGATGATGAAGCCTCCGATTGGTAGCTACTTTCGTTTTAAAGAATTGTTTGAACGCTATTCTAAAGAAGCGGGGAAAGAGCAGTATTTGATTCCCTATTTTATCTCATCACACCCCGGAACTACCGATGAAGATATGTTGAATCTGGCCATCTGGTTAAAAGAAAATAAGTTTAAGCCAGATCAGGTTCAGCAATTTATACCAACACCGATGGCATTGGCTTCAGCAATGTACCACACAGGTATTAATCCCTTAAAAACAGTGGGTTCTGATACCGAACATATTGATACAGCAAAAACAGCGAAAACTAGAAAACTACATAAGGCCTTTTTGCGTTATCACGACCCAGAAAACTGGGTCATGATTCGTGCTGCTTTAAAGCGCATGGGTCGAGAAGATTTGATTGGTAATAGTAAGGAGCATTTAATTCCTGAATATACGCCGCGCCTAGAGAGGGGCAGAGCGAATAGTAAACAAAGCAATGATTTTCATCACCG
>CAZWEA010000162.1:0-5987 GCA_964632635.1 uncultured Cocleimonas sp.
TTCAACCTCACCGCCAAAATCGGCGTGACCTGGTGTGTCAACGATATTAATACGGTAGTCATTCCAAGTGATAGCGGTATTTTTAGCTAAAATTGTGATGCCACGCTCTTGCTCAATTTCATTCGAGTCCATCATACGCTCGGTAACGTCAGCACGATCGCCTAATGTTCCAGACTGTTCTAGAAGCTTGTCTACCAGCGTTGTTTTACCATGGTCAACGTGGGCAATAATGGCTATATTTCTTAAATTCTCTATCACAATTTTATTCTCAGTATTTTTTAGTTTAGTTTCTAAGCTTAATTCTTAACGGTTTTGAGCAATTAGAGCGCTTAGCGCGCGCGGATTATACAAGCTAGCTCAAATAATTCATACTTTTATTCATCACTATATACAGAAATACTAATATTGTTGACCATTTATCACTCTAAACAGCAGCAAATCTTATATTTTGTGACATATTTCACAGAATTGGTCTATATTTTTAATTATATTCATGCCTCGGAGGTATTCAATTTTCCTCTGATATAACACTGATCTTTTGCGAGAAGCTTAGTGTTGACACTTTCAAGTCATAATTTAAACAATAAGAAAATGAAAAATAATAATATAAATGACTTTATATATTGTTTTTAGGCATGTAGACGAGGAGATATAAATGAAAATATTAATAATAGATGATCACATCTTATTTGCAGAAGGAATGAAGTTTTTATTAAAAACCATCGATGAAGATGTAGAAACTCTTTATGCAGGAAGTACTAAAGATGGTTTAATGCTTATTCAAGAAAATGGAGCACCAGATCTAATCTTACTGGATATCAATTTGTCTGGAGCTAATGGTTTTTGCCTGATTGAACAATTAAAGGAGTTCAATATTTGGACGCCTGTGTTAATTGTTTCAGCTACTAATTCACCTTCTATGGTAGATATTTCAATAGCTAAAGGTGCATCAGGCTTTGTATCAAAAGCGAGCGATAGTGCAATATTAATTGAAGCAATTAAAGTGGTTCTAAGTGGTGACACTTACATGCCAATAGTAAAGAACAAAAATAGCAGGTTTTCAGACAATGAAGAAGATTTTGGTAGAGTCACATCACGCCAACATGAGATTTTACATCTACTGTCTCAAGGTCTTTTGAATAAGCAGATTGCCAGTGAACTAAGTATTTCAACGAATACTGTTAAGGCTCATTTACATGAAATATTTAGATTATTAAATGTTAGCAATCGCACTGCAGCTGTTCAGAGTGCCCATCGAAATGGCTTGCTATAACATTGATTAATTGGCTCTCATCAAAATAAGTTTTGTGAGAGCTTTTTAATTAAGCTGACTAAGTTTGACGCCGCAAAAAGCGACTACTTTGAGTAGGGTGATGCTTCGAAGTTTCGTAATAAGCGGACTAACTTAAGTTGATTTTGGTGCTCATTTATTTGTTTGCTTGTCTTAGCATTCAAGCGCAACATCGTATACAGAGACCCTGCAAAGTACCCTATTACACCAATACCTACCCACCATAAGTTAGAAAATAATAGAGATAATGCTATTGCTACGATAAAACTTATGAAGAAATGAACTCTCCATTTTTTTGCCTTTTGGCTTTGAATATTATTCCACTTATTCTTAAACTCATTTAGCTGCTTCTCAAGTTGTTCAATTTCATTTATATCCGTATCACTGTTCATTACTTGATTCCAATCAAAAGCTCTGTATACTCGTCTGTAAAATAAAACCGCCTGTCAGGACACCCGAATAATTTATTATCTCGTTCAGAGTCTCTTAATGCTTGCAGGCGTAAAATAAGCTCATAGTAAAAGCAAAGAGCTTTGCTATAAATCAATCAGCAAAGATTTTAATAATAAAAATGAGCAGATATTTATACTTATAAATATCGCCGGGGATTTTAGGTAGGACAATACAATGAGACGGTTAAGTTTCTCAGACACACGGCACCTTGTTGCGAGATCTGCTCTAGGGCAGGAATGGGGTGGTGTTAAATCACTGGAAGGCAAATCTAGGGCAGAGGCTGTCCGAATTTTATTGCAATCAGCACCAATTAAAACCCCTCCCTTACCCGCACTCACACCTTGGGCGAATGTTAGCCGCATGCGAGACTTAAGTGGGCTGGGTAAAAAGCGCGCGCGTAAGATGATGAAAATCGAAGGGCAGCGTTTAAAAAGATGGTGGATGAAGCACCTTCTTTATACCGACTCCCCAGTAAATGAGCACATGACTTTGTTTTGGGCGAATCATTTCACTTCTTCAATTGAAAAAGTACAACAACCTCGGTTAATGTATTTACAAAACCAACTTTTACGACGTAGTGCAATGGGTAACTATCGTGCTCTTTTACATGATATTGCTCGTGACCCAGCGATGCTGATTTACCTTGATGGTAATGACAACGTCAAAGGCAGTCCTAATGAGAACTTTGCACGGGAGCTAATGGAGTTATTTACCTTAGGTCGTGGTCATTTTTCAGAAAGTGATGTAAAAGCAGCGGCAAAATCGTTTACGGGTTGGGGAACAGATCGTAATCGTGGAACATATCAATTCAATGGCTTAAAACATGACACGGGTCGTGTTACCTTTATGGGAAGAACGGGGGCATTTTCAGGTGATCAAATCATTGACATTATTTTAGAAAAGCCAAGAGTCGGTGAACATATTGCAGAGAAGTTTTGGAAAGAATATATTAGTGACTCTCGACCTGATCCTAGAGTGATTAGAAATTGGGGCGCAGTTTTCCGCAAGTCAAATTACAATATAAAAGCCTTGCTATCTGAAGTTTTAAATAGTGAAGTATTTTGGTCAGAAAAATATAAAGGTACACTCACTAAATCCCCTATTGATTTAACTGTAGGTACACTTAGAACGTTACCTTTCCCTAAATTGTCAGCTGGGGAATTAGTTCATATTTTAGAGCTTTTAGGACAGGACTTATTTGACCCACCAACGGTAAAAGGTTGGAGTGGTGGCAATGCATGGATTAATACCCAAACTTTATTAGTGCGTACTTCTTTAATGAATAAGCTAACTCGACATAGTCGTGCCTCTGCTAAAGTTCAAGCATACTTACCAAAATCAACTGGTGAAGAAGTGGTTAAATGGTTGTTACCAATAGCACCCGCGTTACCCCTTCCAACAACACCAGGTAAAAGACGTATGGTGAGAGCATTAATGTTAGACCCCGTATACCAACTCAAATGAGAATAACCCTGCTTACTTTTCTTTGCTTCCTTATGGTCGCGAATAAAATATCAATATGTGGGTGGGTTTAGAGATAATAAAAAATGAATAGACGAGAATTCCTACAATACAGCAGCTTGATTCCACTCACAGGAATGATGCCTAATGCACTTGCTGCAGGACAAAGACCTGATCAGATCGTATTATTAGTTGAACTAAAAGGTGGTAATGACGGTTTAAGTACTCTGATTCCTTTTCGTGATGATGATTATCATCGTGCAAGACCAAAAATTCGCATCCAAAATGGCATACCATTAAAAAATAATATGGCGATGAACTCCTACCTAAAGCAGCTTATGCCACTTTGGAAAGAAGGCAATATGGCATGGGTTCAAGGTGTAGGTTATACCAATCCAAGTCGCTCACATTTTCATTCACTAGATGTATGGGAGACTGCTTCAACTCGAAATAACGAAAGTCGTGGGTGGCTTACGCGTGTATTACCAACACAACAAAATACAATTAATGGCATAGTTTTAGGCGATAGTAATCTTGGTCCAATGGGTGGTGAAAATGGTGCAGCTGTTGCCATGGAAGATCCGAAAACTTTTTTACGTCAAACTAAATATCTTAATAAAAAACAATTCCATGCTTCAAACCCTTCATTAGCACATATGTTAAATGTACAAAATCAAATCAATACAGCAGCTCAACAACTTGGTCGTGTGTACCGTGGACGACGCTCACCTGTTCGTTTCCCACCTAGTAGCTTTGGTCGAAAGCTTGAGCTAGTCACACAGATGATTGTGAATGGTATGAATACACCTGTTTACAAAGTGACTTTAGAAGGTTTTGATATCCATGCTTCGCAAGTTGATAAGCATAATAACTTGATGAATCATTTAGGTGGCGGTTTGAAGGCATTTTCGGATGCGATGAAAAAAGCAGGTATGTGGAACAATGTAGTCGTTATGACTTATTCAGAGTTTGGTCGTCGTGTAGCAGAAAACAATAGCGCAGGAACAGACCATGGTTCTGCCGCCCCTCATATGGTATTAGGTGGCAGAATTAGAGGTGGCATGTATGGTAAACAACCTAGCCTAGCACCTGATAAATTACATGATGGTGATATGATCCATACTGTAGATTTCCGTCAACTTTACGCAACCCTTGCACAGCGTTGGTGGAAAAGGCCTAATCCTTGGGGGAATCAGCATAGACCGCTGCCATTTGTTTAGTTTTATTCTATAGATAAATCCCTATACAATTATGTAAAAAAGGCGGGGGTGCCATTCAGCAATAAGCCTGAAGAACGTAATGGCACCCCCGCCTTTTTTTGATAATTGTAGCTCTGAAATTTCTACTTCCCGTTCGGGATGAAACCTAATCCAAACCTTAACGCTTCACTATAGATGTCCTACCGTATACCTCTATTTAATTTGTTGGCATTGCCAGAACTACATTAGAGGACAATACAGTTTATAACGTGCTCTTTTAAGAAATAAAAAAGCCACTAGCCAGCTTTCATACTGACGAGTGGTTTGATTTTAAAAAACCTAATATCTAGATCTAATTGTACCTTAAGGCGGAGATGGTCTAGGAGTACCTCTAACACAGCGCGCAACAATAGTTTCGCTGGTTTTTCTAACGCTAGTTATATCACCCAAAATATAGGTATATGCAAATTCTGCAGAGCTCTCACTTAACCAATAAACACCAAAATCAGTATCGGGCCTAGTAGAAGCAGGACGCCTAAATATATTTGTCCAGCTACCCTGTGCTCTTGACATCTCTTCATAATATTGTCTTGTTGGCAATATCCAATCACTAAATCCATACAGCGTTAAGCCCTGACAATAATTAACCGCATCAAACCAACTCATTTGATTCGTGAGTACGGCAGAGTCATCTTGCCATGTCAGCTGACTACCACCGCCGCCGCCACCAACAAACTCAGGGAATTCAAATACCACCCTAATTGTGTCAGTCTTAGACCCGTTAGTTGCTTGGATTATATATTCTTCTTGGATAGTAAATGATTCTTCAAACTCTTGCGTCACGGCATTTACACCAAATCTATTTGGTGGAGGTAATGAGACAGATAGAATACCATTACTCGATATATCTGTTCCATCACGTGAACCTACAGTTCCTAATCCAGAGTAGTCTGGCGCATTAGCAAGCTTATAAGAGGTAGACACTACTTCCCATAGTGTGGCTGTAGTACCAATATTAAAGTTTGATAGGTCAAGGTTAATTGAATCGTTCTCATCAATATTAAACCATAAATTTGCAACACCAACATATCTAGAACCATGAATACTAAGACCATCAATTTCTGCTTGGTCTACAAAACGGTTTGCACCTATCAAGAAAACAGGTGAAATTGCTGGAGACTCTTTAACATTGTATCGAATCGTAAATTCCTTCGTAAATCCTGCAGATGCCCGAGCTTCAACAGTAGGCTGATAGAAACCATCCCTAGTTGGTGTACCTGTGATTAAACCATCACTACTTAGACCAACGCCCGGCGGTAGACTGCCAGAGATCACTCTATAGGTGAACGTCTCACTAGAGGGATTACTACGACGGACTGGTATTTCAAGCGGAACATCAACTGCACTTAACAGAGTATTAAAGCCAAAGAGATCTTGATTTGGCTCTGGGTCAGGTGGAGCTGTTCCACCAATATTGAAATCAAGATTATAAGTTTGACTTGGCTCAGCAGTTATACATTGCTCTGGCGTACTAATGAAACTACCAGATAAAATGGTTTCAGCCCAAAAACAGGTCACAGAAC
>CAZWEA010000163.1:0-5965 GCA_964632635.1 uncultured Cocleimonas sp.
TGCGCTTTAGCATTTCAGCAGCTTGTTTAGCTTGTGCTTCCCACTGTGCTTTAAGTGCAGTGTAATCTTGTGTTGCAGCAGCTTGTGGAGCAAATGAAGGATTGAAACCTGCAGGTGCGTAGCTACCAGTTGTTGCAGCGCCGTTAGTTCCGTTAGAACCTGTACCGTTAGCAAGACCGTTACCAGCCATGTTAGTAGCGCCGTTAGCGTTTGCAGCAGTGTTACCAGCGCCTTGACCGTTTCCAGTTAGGTTACCAGCAGTATTCATATCAGTACTACCTTTTCCTTTGAAAGAGATAGAGAAGTCGATTTCTCCGTCAGCGTCGCCTTTACCTGTAGCCCAACCAGTACCGTTTGCTTGACCGTTACCAGCGCCGTTAGCAGCAGTAGTTCCGTTAACAGCACCGTTGCCGTTTCCGTTTCCGTTACCCATAGCGTTGTTAAAACCGTCGAACCAGTTAGCAGAAGCAGTACCAGTTAGTGCGATAAGAGCTGTAAATGTGATAGCTTGTAATTTCATGATAAATATCCTTTTATGTATAAATGATGTGTAAGTAAGTTAAGTAAAATTTTCTTCAAAGTTGTTAATTAGCTCAAAGCCGTTTAAGCAAGTTTGAATATGAGTATATTCTAATATACTACTTTGTTATTTATCAAGGATTATTTCAATATTAATTGAACTTTATTAGAAAACGCTGATATACGGTGGTTTTGAATGGGCTGAAGGTTAGGAAATTAGAGTAAAAATGATGAAACCGTATCAAAAAACACATTTTTTTGTTGAATATGGGGGAGATGCCCACTTTCTTTAATGCTCGTAATAGTAGAATTTGGGAAAAGAGATTCTATTAATGTGTGATCAGTTTCTTGTATATAAGGTGAGTTTTCGCCTTTAATAAAGAGTGTTGTTTTTTGATATTGTGCTAATGCGGTCGTAAACCCTGCTATTTTTAAATAGCCACGGCTGATTTCTTTGAGATTAGGTTTCCAGCGATACATGCCTACATTGTTTTCGCTTTCGGTATCGTTTCTTTTTATATTCTTTAGCATAAAGCTACGTTCTGAACGATCTTCAATCGCTATTTTTAGGTGTTCATCAATTTCCTGTCTTGAAGTGGCGCTTTCAATGGGGGCAGACATGACTGCCTGAAATAAGTCTTGATGCCAAAGCGGGTAGGGCTTGGGTGCAATATCAACAACAATGAGGCTCTTAATCATTTCGGGGTGAGCTAACGCTAATTGCATTGCAACTTTGCCACCCATTGAATGACCCAGTAGGTGAAAGCTTTCGATATTTTCAGCTTTAGCTACTTTTATAACGTCTTCATACATTTCACGGTAACTCATACCTTTTATATGGGGTGAGTCTCCGTGATTGCGTAAATCGAGAGTAATAACAGTACGCAATTGTGATAGGCGTTTTGCTTGTGTGCGCCAATTGTCCATTGAACCAAGCAAACCATGCAGAATGAAAAGTGGCGTTAAGTTTTTACTGTCCCTATCCTCAGGGGAAAATATTTTATAATTGAGTAATTCCATTGATTCTTTATTAGTAGTCTCAAAAAGAGTGCTTTAAAATTCTAAACCAGTTTTCTTAGTTTTATCTAAAATAGCCGTACGTTCTTCATCGGTTAAATTGGGAACATCATAGTAAATTTGATGTGATACATCATCAATACCACAAAATGAAAGTGTGCCATCAGTAACAGGGCGATGAATTAATTGCAGTGCATCATTGTCTTTAAAATAATCTTCAGAGCCGCCAGCGGTAATTATCACCAATGCCTTTTGATGCTTAAGTAAGCCTTTTACACCTTCGCTTGAGTATTCAAATGCTAAGCCATTAGTCAGCACAATATCAAACCAGCCTTTTAACATCGCAGGGCGGTCAAACCACCAAAGCGGGTAAATGAAGACTAATCCATCTGCCCACAAAAGCTGTTCTTGTTCTTTGGCAATATTTTCTGGAATTTTTCCTGTTTGTAATACAGCCAAATCATTACCAGAAAGAATGGGGTTAAAGTCCTCTTGATAAAGATCTTTAATTCTAACTTCATGCCCAGATTCTTCTAAACCTGCCGTGATATTTTCAAGCAAAGCATGGTTAAAGCTATTGGGATTTGGATGGGTAAAAACGATTAGGACTTTCATAACAAGTTTAGTAGTGTATAAAGCAGGGCGGGCATTTTAGGTTATCTCTGTTAATTTGGCAATTCATCTTATAAGAGACCTTTGCGCGAGAGATATGACGGATTAAAAACACTTGAATTCCTCCTGTTTTCCTTAAAAGTCGGTCAGTAGCCATGCTATTAACCTCATTTTTAAGAAATACAGAAGAAATTACGCTATTTTTTATCTCACCAGACTCTCATGCAAAGATCTCAGTAAATATCTGGGCTTGAAACTTGCCCTAAACGCCTATGGTTGATACATTACGCTGTTTATATAAAGGGTGATATTACTCTGGTTTATTTCAAGGGTAATAACATGTTGTTTAAGAACGATTTTTGTTAGACATTCGTACAAAACATCAACATGCAAATTTATAAAAAATTTCGGGGCAAGTCGAAAAAAATTCGACACATCTTTTGCGTTCATTATAGCAATTAAATAATTGGAAATTTATTTCTATGTTTAAATCATTTTTCAACCTGTTCTCAACTGATATTTCAATCGACTTGGGAACTGCAAACACCTTAATTTACATGCGCGGAAAAGGCATCGTATTAGATGAGCCGTCAGTAGTCGCTATTCGCCAAGATCGTGGCCCGGGTGGTCCAAAAAAGATTGAAGCAGTAGGTGTTGATGCGAAAAAAATGTTAGGTCGAACGCCCGAAAACATCACCGCAATTCGCCCGATGAAAGATGGCGTAATTGCTGATTTCACTTATACCGAAATCATGTTGCAACATTTTATTAACAAGGTTTCAGCAAAGCGTATTTTTGGCGGGCCAAGAGTTGTAATTTGTGTACCTTGCGGAGCAACACAGGTTGAACGACGTGCCATTAAAGATTCAGCAATGGGCGCAGGCGCACGTAAAGTGTATTTAGTTGAAGAGCCAATGGCAGCAGCAATTGGTGCAGGTATCCCAATAGATGAAGCTATTGGTTCAATGGTTTTAGACATAGGTGGTGGAACATCAGAAGTTGCTATCATGTCACTACGTGGAATAGTTTATTCAGCCTCTGTAAGAATTGGTGGTGATCGTCTTGATGATGCCATTATTAGTTATGTGCGTCGTAATTACGGTATGCTAATTGGTGAAGCAACGGCAGAGCATATCAAATGTACAATTGGTTCTGCTTACCCTGGCAAAGAATTACAAGAGCTTGAGGTCAAGGGGCGCAATTTAGCAGAAGGTGTTCCACGTAGTTTCACACTAACCAGTAATGAAATATTAGAAGCCTTGCAAGAGCCATTATTTGGTATCGTTAGTGCGGTTAAAACAGCTTTAGAGCAAACTCCTCCTGAATTAGGAGCTGATGTTGCTGATAGAGGCATCGTGTTAACAGGCGGCGGCGCGTTATTGCGTGATCTTGATCGTTTATTAATGGAAGAGACAGGAATTCCCGTTGTGGTAGCAGATGACCCGCTTACATGTGTGGCGCGAGGCGGTGGACGCATCTTAGAAATGCTAGATGATGATGGTTTTGGTTTCTGGGCATCAGAATAATAATACAAAACGGCAAAAAACAGGGGGGGGGTGTGCTTCGACAGGCTCAGCAGAACTGCTTTAAAAGACCTGTTTTTTCCTCATGTAATGTGCAAAAACAGATAGTAGGAGTCTGTTATTTACAATTTAGATAGAGATGACAGTAAACAACAAGGTTATTTAATCAAGTTTACAATATTGGCTATGATTTCTGGCGCGTTGATGGTGTTAGATTATCGTGGGTCAAAAGTTTTGCCGTTGCGCACGGCATTAAAGGTGGCTATTTATCCTTTAGAATACGCAGTTGACTTACCTTACCGTATTACCAATTCCACCAAAGAATTTTTCACCGAACACAAACAATTATCCAGCGATAACCGTGAACTACGAACCTTAGTGGGTGTTTATGCAGCGCGTGATCAAAAATATCATTCCATCGCGCGTGAAAATAAACGTTTAAGAAATCAATTAAGCGCAACACCCGCAGTGCGTGAAAAATTCACCTTGGCAGAAATACTATCGGTTTCTTCAAACCCTTTTAGTCGAACTGTTGTGATCAAAAAAGGAACTAACCAAGGTATATTTGTCGGTCAGGTTGCTTTGGCAGGCAATAATATTTATGGACAGGTAGAAAGTGTTACACCAACGTCGGCAATGGTTATTCAGCTAACAGATGTTCGACACGATATTCATGTGCGAAACTCTCGCACTGGTTTGGGTGCATTAGCATCAGGCACGGGTAAATTTAACCAGCTTGAATTGAAGCACGTTGAAACTAGCATGGATATCCAAACGGGTGATGTATTTGTGAGTTCTGGGTTAGGGCAGCTTTTCCCGCCTGATTTTCCCGTAGCAGAAGTGACAACAGTTGCCTACAACCCTGGTGATTCTTTTATGAAGGTAAAGGCTAGATCATTGGCTGACTTCACCAAAACACGCGAAATATTGATGATTTGGCGTGCAGATTATTCCAGTCAAAACACTGTAACTCCAGAATCTACGTCTAAAAATAAAGATACATTAGTAGATTCAGAAGGTAAGAAATAACGCTATGGAAAGTGTTTCTCTTCGTTTTACAGGCGCAATAATCGTGTCATTAATCATCGCCTTTGCTTTGAGTATCTTACCTTTAAGAGAAGCATGGGTGTTGTGGCGACCTGAATGGTTGGCTTTAACTCTGATTCATTGGGCTTTGTACCTACCCAAGAAATCAAGTTTGATTGTGGCATGGATTGTTGGTTTATTGGTTGATGCAATGCACGGTTCAATTTTGGGGCAGCACGCTTTTGGTTTTGCAATTGTGATGCTAATGACACTACGCATTCGTTCAAGGATTTTGGCAGATAGTTTCTTTCATCAAATATTCATTTTGTTTATAGTGTTGGGTACATACCTACTGGTTAATCTCTGGATATTGGGTGTTACGGGTAATTCACCTGAAGGTTGGGGTTATTGGTTAACCGTAGCAAGTAGCATGATTATTTGGCCTTTCTATAATTCTTTTTTAAAGATATTTCACTCGAAGAAAAAACCATTCTGATTACCGTCCTAGAAAGACGTGTTTGTGCATAGCTCTTACTCCAATAACAAAATAATATCATCTGTTTCAATGAAGTCTACATCATCGCGTTTAAGCATTTTAGTAGCATCAGCAATATTGTTGATTGAGTAAGTTACCCACTTCCATTTTCCTTTCCATAATTTCGTATTTGGGGTCATGATGTGAGAGTAAATCATGTATTCAGGTTTTAGTTTTTTAGCAATATCATAATTACTGGTTTCATAATCATAAAAAATAAAGCCAGTACGAAGCTTGCTGTGTTTTTTAGTGTATTTAAGTACCTCTAAGCCAAAAGAAATGATGATAGATTGTGATTCATAGCCTTTAATTTCTTTCATAACCTTCTTCATGACAACATCTAAGCCCCAATGCCAGATACTTTCTCTTTTTATTTCTACCAAAGCTTGAGCTTTTGGGTAGCGAGTGAATAGCTCTAATATTTCACTTAAAAAAGAAACATGAGTAGGGTAATGGAGTTCTCCAAAATTTGAGGGTTCGTGAACACTGATGGTGCGCATTTTAGTGTCACCAATTTCAAATAAGTAGGATGGGTTATTTGCCGTGCGTTTAAAATCAGTATCGTGGATAATCACTAATGATTTATCGGCATTCATCTGCACATCAAATTCGATAAATAATGCACCAGCTCGCAGTGCCGACTCGATTCCTGCATAAGAGTTTTCAGGGTAATTTGTGTTATCGCCTCTATGAGCGATTAAGTTTTTTGCATCCATAGTCTTACTATAGTCAA
>CAZWEA010000164.1:0-5940 GCA_964632635.1 uncultured Cocleimonas sp.
ACTGATAGAGCTATTATTTTTTAAACGAAGTGAAGATGTTGGCGTAATAATAATGTCACCCGCCATAGCTACATTAGGATTGCTAGAAACATCAATATTTCTTGATTTACTGGTTGCCTCCAGCCGTGAATTATCCAAAAAAATGTCATTAGCCGTTATGATCAAATCCCCCCCTTGACTTAATCCAGAGGTAGAAGTATTTATAAGAGCATTATCACTCAGTTCAATTTTTCCGGCCACATCTATTGTTATCTTTCCAGCGTTCCCGACGTTATTTTTTGCCTTTACACTATCGATAGGTCTTGAACGACTCCTAATCTGGCCATCAGATATTTTTAGATTTCCCGCTTCAATCAATAGATCTCCAGCTTGGCCATTACCATTTGTATCAGTCACAATTAATGCGCCATTATTCAACTCAATATTTTTTGTAGCTTTTAGAGTTAACTTGCCTGCATTGCCGGTTGCTGCCGATGTAGCACCACCAAAAATACTGACATTTTTACCAGATAGTAAAATCGATTCACCGTTTATAATAGCGTCACCACCCTCGGTCGCACCATCCGTACCAGCTTGAATGCGTCCTCCATTCAGAATTTTCAGGCTCTTCGTTGTGTTAATGGCCAAACTACCGGGACTCCCTGCGCCCAAACCACTTGTAAAAACACCAGTGGCACCTTGTTGTTTCTCTGCTGAAATTAGAATACTTTCCGCATTTATAATCGTATTCCCACTGCTGCCAGTCCCCATATTACTAGTATTTACCGAGGCTCCATCTAGAATTTCAAATTTATCCTCAATATTAATGGTTACACTGCCACTATAACCCTGGCTTCTCACAACACTAGTGATTCCAGTCTTAGTATTTCCTCTTCCAGACAGCGAAAGGGTGTTAGCTTTTATTGTCAGTTTTCCACTCTTGCCAGTACCGCTATTACCCAAATTCACATGAGCTCCATTCAGAATTTCAAACTTGTCCTCAACATTAATGGTTACATTGCCACCATCACCCTGGCTTCCCACAGCACTGGTGATTGCTGCCTTTTCACCCCCATTTCCAGACAACAATATGGTGTTCGCTGATATCGTCAGATCTCTACTCTTGCCAGTACCACCATTACTGGAACTTACCTGAGCTCCATCCAGAATTTCAAACTTATCCTCAACATTAATGGTTAAATCACCGCCATCACCCTGTTTTTGCACCTCATTGGAAATTCCTGTGTCACCATTTCCGCCAGATAGTAAAAGGGTGTTGGCTTTTATCGTCAGATTTCCACTCTTACTCGTGGCAGTGCCAGCATTTCTGGTACTTACCGATGCTCCATCCAGAATTTCAAACTTATCCTCAACATTAATGGTTAATTCGCCGCCATCACCCTGACTATGGACAATACTTGATATTCTTGTCCCCTCTCCAGACAGTGAAATACTGTTGGCTTTTATCGTCAAATCTCTTCCATCTCCTGAACCCAAAGTATCCGTGGTAATGATTGCACCCTGATCCAATTCAAGTTCAGCCACCTTCAGTACAATATTACCTGCATTGTCTTCATTAACAGTTACATTATATAAACCTCCTGGTATTTCTTGAGTATTTTGAGAACCGGAGATAGATAAATTTCCTGTTAGGCCAATATTAATTTCACGGTCATCCCCTGGCCCTGAGGCAATGGTTGATTTATCTATAACCAGCTCTCCACCACGAACAAACACCTTACTTGAAACTATCGAAGCTCCTAGAATGGGAATGGGAAGGCGCGAATCATGCCTTATACTAATATTTCCCATTTTATTAAATGACGTTGTGTCTAACCCTGACTCGGTGACAACAACTTCTCCAGACGAACCCACACTTGCAAGGTTAATCTGTCCTTCACCTGCTGCAAGAGCGGTGTTCTTAATAGTAATATCTCCTCCAATTAACGACAGGTTCGACCCCTGTTTTACTTCAAGCACACTATCTGTACCTCCTGATAAGGAAATCCCCTCAGGATTCTCCCCTAAAAAACCAAAAGCTTCAGGCTCAGCAGTCGCCAATAATTGGGGGGCAGTTGCAGTCCCACTATCAAAACGAACACCATCTTGAAACTTTAAATAATCTGCCGTGCTGACATGAAACGACCCTGGAACATCCAGTTTTGCATTTTGCCCAAAAATCACACCTGCTGGGTTTAAAAGATATAAATTGGCATTAGGAATGGATACGCGTAAGGTGCCATCAATATTTGATGCTTGGCCTCCGGTAACTCGACTAATCACATTTTTGATGCCGCTTGAACCACTAAATGTAGCGCTTTCAGAGGCGTTGAGATTGAAGCGTCCAAAGCTGTGAAAAAGATTACTACCGGCTCGTTTACCCAAATTTTCAGTAATTTTATAATCTGGTCCGGTTAGAGTGCCAGCAGGCCCTACAGAGCCATCCAGCGTGACCTCACTTTGGACTACAAAACTGAAAAAACAAATACAGACCAATATTAATAAATTCCACCTTGAAAACTGACGATTGTTTACTCTGGTAATATTTTTCATTTGACCTTTGATTCTGTTCCAAAAAGTAACAGATTTTCTTCTGTGCATAACATAAGTAAGATTAGTTACCGGAAAATCACCATTATTTACTGCCCCCAGTGAAACAAGATCCCTGCAGCAAAAATCAATTTTAGCTCATGTTATTTTTTCATATTTAATCAAGACCCTGTTCGCATTAGCTGTTAGTTTGTCTTGTAAAGCTTAAAATACGATACTTAAGACGCCGCCCAGATAAGGCGTATTTATTGATTACCAACAACTAAAACGAACAGAGCTTTTCAATTATTCTCAAAGTTAAATTACAAAAACAGCCCACTATAAAGAAACCTCTGTAGAGACTTCTGATTTTAATTTAAAAAGAAATTGTGTTTTCATAAAAATACAGTTCATAAAATGTCAAAAATAAATCTACTTTTTTAAGTAGTCTCTGGACTCAAATATTGTTTACTTTGTCTATACTAAAACCAAATCACTTTTATTTTTAAGTATTTGGGGGAGATCATATTCGAAAGCTTCTGTAATCTTCCAAGGATTTCATCATTACCCACAACATCTATACGAGGATCACTTCATAGAAATGGTCAATAATCCCATTTTGCTCGCATAGCACAACAAAGAACGTATTTTAAAAACTGTAAGTTTTCTTCATCAAATGAGCTTTGTTAACAAGCTTTCTTTGATTATCTCAAAAAATGAGAAAAGAACAATCTTTGCCATCCTCTAAACCTGTATTTGTCCGTGCAGTCACGGACAAATCAACCACGTAAACACATTAAATTGAGCGAAGTTAAGTATGTTTATTACCCTTATGCTAATCCTACGCCTTCAATATTAAATGGGCCTTATTCAGCCTAAAACCGAAGTTTCCCAATTTTTATAGGCAACAAAAATTAGGAAACTTCGGTAAACAATAGAAAGCTATTTTTTTGCTCTTCATCCAGTTTATTACTGACCTCTAACTTTGCTTCCGCTATTTGACGCACTATCTCATTGCTATAGTAAAAGCAAGAAAATGCTTCAATATTCATTCACGCTTTTAATACTAAAGTGGAACGACAAATTAGAAGCTATACTTAATTAACAATGCCTTTTTGTCTAAGGCTGTTTAAGCAAAATGTGGGCAGAGAAAAGCGTTGCCCACCCTACCTCGCTTATCATAAAGATATTTTTTCTTTGATACTATCAGCTAATTCATCCAGTTGTGAATTATCGACACCAGTTTCGGGATTAAATTCTGCAAGTTTTAATGCGTCCAAGGAATAGTTAGCATCAGCTTTTTGTATAGCTGTAGCGGTCGTCGGGTTTATCGCTATACTGAGAGCGGCTTCGAATCCTGCGATTAATCTTTGTTTATCAATACCGTGTTCTTCCGGGATATTACTGAACACATCAATTTGAGTAAGATCTGTCAAACGTTTAAACAATTCTTCCGGACTATCAATGTGATATAAAGTTGCGTCTTGCACAAAGCCTTGTACTAATGGGTTCTGCCCTACTCGACCTTCATTTATTCCATTCTGCAGCCAATGATTAAGCGCTTCCTCATAATTGTTGTCACCAAAGGCAGCTCTTAGATCAGGGTTTTGAGAAAGATAATATTTAGCATCAAATTCTAATGCTCCGCTACGTCCTTCATCAACACCATATTCAAGCCAATGATTATGAGCTGCCTCATAATTGTTGTCACCAAAGGCAGCTCTTAGATCAGGGTTTTGAGAAAGATAATATTTAGCATCAAAGACGGCCGAACCTCTGCGTCCTTCTTGAATGCCCTGCTCAAGAAAATGTTTTTGAGCTGCCTCATGATCGTTGCCAAAGGCTGCTTTGAGATCCGGGTTTTGCAAAAGATAATACTCGGCATCAAACACTAATGCTGAAGGAGCCTCAGGCTCACCACCACCATCCACAGGGCCAGAGCCAAGAGCCAATGTACCGGCTAAAAGACCGGCGGCTATCTTATCAAAGCCGCCAGCCAGTAAAGGATTACCCTCTTCTCGCACCTCTTTGGCGAACGCCTGAGCGATTGCAATGGCTTCATCCATTTCTCCGGCATCGATCTTTTCACGTATTTCAACCATCTTATCTGGGATTTCACTGATAGTCTCAAACAAGTCAGATACTATCGGATAGTCATCCGTTAAGAATGATGCCAGTTCAGCTGATTCTTCTGTAGCCTTCAGAAATGATTCCTGGGTGCCTAGTTCTATATTCTTCATAATCCCATCAACTTTGCCTGCTACTATTTCTGCATTTTCAAGAAACCCTTCTAAGTCATCAATATGCGCTAATTCACTAAATTCCTCTCCTATGGCATCGCCTCCGAACACGAATTCATCACTGAAGAAGTCATTAATAGATTTGACTATATCTTTGCCCAAATTCGCAGATTTTTCAGCTGCTGCCGCATAGTTTTTATTATCGACATCTTCTATTATTTTCGGTATATCTTTTACGGCTTCTGCGACAATTGAGACAAGCTCTTTTACTTTATCGGGTAAACCAGATTTATTTACTAAATTATTTAGTATGTCGATCCCTGTTTCCAAATCCCCCTCTTTGATTGCCTTAATACCCTCAAAAATATCTTTAGCGACATCAAAAAATTCTCCGCCTAATTCTGTAATGCCTGGAATATCTATGTCGTCCAGTATGCCTTTCTGAACAATATTCGAGTCTTTTGTATTAATTAAAGCCCCTTCATTGATACCTTTTTCAGCAAACTGCCTGCCTAATTTAGACAATTCCATTTGCGAACTGACATATTCTTCCAAGAGGCTGTTATCAGAACGGGCATGGGTCTGGGTATTTCCTTTTCCAGGTTCGCGTTTATTAATAGCGTCTTGAAAGAGGGTTATTTTATCTTTAACGTCCTTTGATAAAAACGTCGTTCCAGAATTTCCCAAATCAGGTTTTCCTCTGAAAGTTTCGGGGAAAGGGGGTATGGTATTAGTTTCAATTGTCATGGCTTTTTCCTTTGTTTAGGTTTTTATGTTTGGTATTGTCGTATCCCAAACACAGTCAAAACGGTACTGACATGTATTCAGCACCTTTTTTTACTATAATTTTTCAGGGAAAGTTGATTGGTGCTCCTACAATCATGATAATTTCTCTTTAAAATATATGAAAAAATAAAATATTTAAACCAGAACCCATCCAAACTAATTCGTTCTGAATGCATTAAGTTACTGGCTTGGAATACACCATAACAAACAAAAAAATATAAAAATAGTGGACTGATGACAGTGAACTTTTGGCAGTGAACTAACGACAGTGGACCTTTGGCAGTGATTTTTGCAAAAGAAATTTGAGGAAAAATGGGTAGGAATTTTGACAGCTATCTCAAAGGTAAATGATTAAGATAAAAACGTTTTAATCCTATCTGGCAATAGTACCAAGTCAGTATAGCTG
>CAZWEA010000165.1:0-3718 GCA_964632635.1 uncultured Cocleimonas sp.
ATTTTTCACAAAATCGTGAAGCGAAAATAAACTCACCCATCTGGGGAGTGGTGAAAAACTGGATTAAATAGTTTATTTAACAAATCAGTTGAACTAAGCGTTCAGTTGATTTTTTTGGATTATTATTCAGGTAAATCTTTTGCTCGTTGAATGAAACAGTTGTCTTGTAATAAAGACCATTTTGTGTCCAGTTGAAGATACGCCAACGTTGCTGTTGGCATAATATTTCTATTGCTTTCTGTTGATATATCAGGCGCTAAAGCATTGACTAAATATTCAAAGCCAGGGTTATGACCCACTAACAAAAGCCGTTGCACTGAATCTGGAAGCGTGCGTAATATTTGATGCAAATCAGCTAATCTAGCTTCATAAACGGACTTTTCAGTTTGGATGGAATTTTCTGCTAGCCCCATTGCTTCGCAAACTATTTGGGTGGTTGTTAGCGCACGAGTAGCAGGAGAACTAATTACTAAATCGGGGATAAGGTTCTGACTGAATAACCAGTTGCCCATTTGTAAGGAGTTGTGCCTTCCTCGCTCATTTAATGGGCGATTAAAATCGGTGGTATTTGTGTCCCAATCGGACTTTCCATGTCTTAATAGTAGCAATTCTTTATTGTTTGACATACAACACCTTCTGGGTTTAATAGTCTTGGGATTGTATTATTATACTTTATTATCATGTGTTTCAAGAGGTAATGGGTGGGGAGCTTATAGATAAAAACTTGTATAAAATATAATAACTTATTATTTTAGCCAGCTAAAATTTTTTTATCGTAACTGGTTTGATTTGTAGAGCAGGCTGATGTGTGAATAGTTAACAGACAGATGGATCATTTTCACTTACACTATGTTTGGCATTGGTATTTCTAGACCTGAGGTGGTTATACAGGGCATGACCAGTATAAATTAAACGGGAAAAATTATGAACAAAATACAGGGTATTTTTTTATCGCAGTTATTATTAACCTTATTGACTATATCAACAGCTCGAGCGGATATAATCACTTTTGCATTTGAAGGAGAGCTAACGGAGGTTGAGCAACAGCATGAGGAATTTTATTCAACAGGAAATCATTTTTACGGTATATTCGAATTTAGTACGGACTTAGATGAGAGTGATTTTAATTATACTGGTTATGGGGAGTACCCCAATGCTATTTCGTCGATGTTTGTGTCGATTGAAGATAATAACCATCATGAAAAATTGTACACTGCATCCAGTGGAAAAATTATTCAAGATAACGATCATGTACCTATGATTGACTCTGTCTTTAATTTTCCTATTTCCTCGTCTCCCGAAGAACTGGGAGTGCCTCCAACATGGGTGTCTTTGTGGTGGAGCCAGTGTGGCTCTACTCAGGCAGCCCCTAATAATGGCTTATTAAGGGCTCCTGACTTTGCTACATCAATACCTGAATATTGTGATGCGGGTGCAATGGTGGACAATGGAGTCTTTAAAATGGGGTTTACAGGGAGTCCTCCGCAAGCACCTTTTCTGGAGGATTCTCTCGCACAAATACAGGGAAAATTAAATTCTGTTACATTGGTTAGCCGTATTCCTGCTATAACTGTCCCTAATAATAAATGGGTTCAAATAGGACTTAATACTGCTCCCCCGACTGGAAGTACAGTTGCTGATATTATAGGGGATGATATTACTGCACCTTATGATATCGACTGGATACTTTATAGTTATGATACAAACACAAATACTTATAAAAAGCTTAGTCTTACAGACATAATGCATCCTGGAGTAGGTTACTGGTTTATTCAAACAACAGGTAGCTCGGTAATCATTGACATGCCCGATACAAGTACAACTGTTAATTTAACACAGCACCCTGCATGTACATCAATAGTTAACGGTTGTTTTGAAATTCCCTTACAGACGAATTCAATTAATGCGCAATGGCAAATGATTGGCTACCCTTTTCGTGATTATGATTATAAAAATATTGACAAATTAAGGATAGTCACCAATACAGGTACTTGTAGAATTGGCTGTACATTAGGTCAAGCGAAAGCAGAAGGCTTAGTGAATGATACTCTTTGGCATTATGATGGAAATTCTTATCAGCAACTCACCTATGGTGGAACAGAACCCTTTGAGCCTTGGGATGGTGCATGGATAGCCATGTTACCAGCAGCAACTGGACTAACCCCTAAATTACTTATTCCTGCTCCGGCAACGAATTGATAAAAAAAGACTTAGTTCTTTGGGTCGGGTTGATGTGATGGATGTAACCTATTACATCAACCCGGTCACATTCCGCATCCGTGACAGCGCGAAGTATAACAGGGTGTTTTGTGAGTCACCGACGTATAGACCGACTAATGAGGCAAGCTGGGTTGTCGTGTATTTATTCGTGATGAAAAAATTTGTAGTGCCAACTCAGAGATTGAGCTAAAACTAAAACAGGCAACGCCTTGAGTTATTTATAGGGTCGCCAGTTCTGGAGAAACAGCGAAAGGGATGAGTGAACTCCTAATAGATTACTTTTGTCTCATCTGGGTTTTGCAATTGATACCTTGCAGATGATGCAATTTCTTCATCAGGGTCGTTTACGAAATGTTCAAGTTTATGACCTCGTTTGACGACGATAAATCTAACAAAATCATTTTCGTCGGAGGTGAGCTTGTCTAACACTTGCATGTCATCTGTATGTTTTGCAACCGTTGCACGTACGCGCCATGATTTGTCTTTAACTAAAAATTCATGCCCCATCATTTTTCTTGCCACAGCAATTCTTACAAGGGATGATTTGTCGTGGATTAGTTTTCTCAGTGCAAAACAGGCATCAACGGCTTCTAAACGAATGTATTCCTCTTTTTCTTTGGTAATTGAGGTTTCATCGTAAGTTTTACCCGATAATTTGATTGTATCCATATTATATTTCCAACTTGCTATTATATTAACAGGGTATGAAGTCATTATAACCTTGCTGATTAAAGTCTGTCCTGCAACTGCTCTTGCTTTTAACGGATATACTAGCCTATTATTTTAAAGTTTGTAAATAAATTATTATTAATAATGTGGAGGTTTTTCTGAATCTTGGCTAAAGGATCCTGGTTCTGCTATATTTTTTATTTTTTCATTCAGTAATCTACATGTTTCTTCTAATCGATGGATTTGAATCTGTTGATTGCTAATGGCGTCATTTAAACTTTGTAGTAAATCTTCCTGATAGGCAGTTTTAATCTCTAGTTCTGTAATTTTATCTTCACTCATTAAAATATTGATTTGTTATGCGATGGGTTCTTTCGATTCGATGGAAAGAGCTAGAAAACCATTTTCAGCAATGATTTCATGAATTTTGTTTTGTTGTATAGAGCCAGTAATTTTTCCGCACTTGGAGTTAAAGTCAATATTTACTTGTGTAATATCGGCTTCTCTAGATAAGACCATTTCTAAAAATAACGCGCAGGATTCGCAGCTCATTCCATCGACTTTAAAGGTGTGCTTTTGTTTGGAACTATTGTTGATTAAAGGAGCGATTTTTTCTGTTTTGTTTTGTTTTTTTTCAGAAAAATGTTTAAGGACGTTTCCTAATAAATTGAGTAAATTTTCTACAGCGAGCTTATCAGGAGAAAATAAAATATTAACAGTATTCGTTTCTTTTTCTATCAGAACTATTTTAATTGCTTCTCTTTTTAATAAAAGGGTTCGTAATATATTAGACCTTTCTTTTTCGTGATATAGCACGGGCACAATAAGT
>CAZWEA010000165.1:3728-5934 GCA_964632635.1 uncultured Cocleimonas sp.
TTTAAGCTGACCATCTGATTGGTCGGTAATTGTAAACTTTTTAGATTGCTGTGTATTTGTCATATTCAATAATGCTTAGCAATCTCGTTATACAGTTTTTCCACTGTTTTTACTCCGTATATTCGTTCTAAAAAACGAATTGAAAAATGTGCTTTTGCCATTTTTTGATAATGTTCAATAAACATCCAGTTTATGGAAGCACCACCAATGGCTCCAATAAGCGGAATAGATTGTGCGGCTAGTTTTTCAGACACGGGTATAGAAAAGCGTGTAGAAACTGCGTTAATCAACTTAATTAAAGAGGGGGCTGATTCTTTTGATAGACCATGTACGGCAACGTGGTTTGTCGTATCGCTCAGTGCCTTAGTTAAAAAAGAGCGTACTGCATAATAACTGGTATCTGCAGCTTCGGAATTTTTTGAGTGTCGGCTGTTGTTACTGTTGTTTCCACCACCGCTTAGCGCAAAAACAGTGAGGCAGGCAATTTTGCAATCGATATTATTTAGGTCTTCGCCATTGTTTCGAGCAATATCTGCAATGGAGCGCAACATTATTGTTGCAGATATAGGGAGTTCAATAGCGAGCGCAGTTATTCCAAAAGTACCGCCTATTGCTCCACTGGTGCTGACAAGTAACTTATGAAGTTTGTTTTTAGGTTTGGAATTTGTTTTTTCATTTAATGAATAAAGAGCTGTATTTAATGCTTTTTCCAAGGCTGTTTTAGTTATTTTTGAAACAATGCTAGACCAGTGTCCTGGTAGTGCTGACATTGCCTTTTCAATAGGTATTCCAATAGTGTGACTCATTGTCGTTGTCAGATTGGATGATTCTAGCTGCTGGGTAGCATTTGCCAGCATTGCTAAATGAGCCTGTTGCATTATAAGCTTTGTAAATTACTGAGCAAGGTATTCATGTATTCTGCCATTTGACCTATCAAAATAAGCGCATCGTCTAATTTTTGTTTAATCACGTGAAAGACAGTGTGGTGCTGAAACTCTTCTTCTACATAAAAGTTTAGCCCTTTATAAAATGTGTTTAATCCCATAAAAATCATGATAATAGCGGCTGATTTCAACATGATGCCTCGTAGGTTTGCTCCCATTTTTCCAAAGGCAAAACTAATAAATAGCATTGTTGGTAACGTTCCTGCACCAAAGGCGAGTAGCAATGTACCGCCTTCCAAAATTGTTGCGGCAGAAGTGGCTTCTACATACATGGCAAAGGTTAAAGGGCAGGGCATTAATCCATTTAAAAACCCAGCAATCATCGCGCCAACAACAGGGCCTTTTGTTCTAGCTTTGGCATAACCTTGGCGTAAAAGGTTCATTGGTAGTAGTTTTATGGATCCTTGCCAAGGAACTAAACCTAAAATACCTAGTGCAAGAATAATAACTATAGAGCCAATAATCATTTGCAATATACTTTGGAATTTACCGAACATGCCTCCAGAAACAAGAACCTGTCCTAATGAAGCGGCGATTAAGCCAATGGAGATGTAAACCAAGATTCGAGTGAATTGGTAAGCAAAATAAGGAAAATAAGATTTATTTTTCCCTGAATTCATAAAGTAGCCAGAAACCAAAGCGCCACACATGCCTAAGCAGTGCCCACTACCTAGAAATCCAGCCATAAATGCTAAGGTGTAATCAAATCCTGTTGCGGTAGCCATTTCATGCATAGCATGCATGTCGTGTATTGAATGATCCATTATCTTTTTTTGCTGAGTTTTAAAGAATTAACAATAACAGAAACGGAACTAAAAGCCATTGCTGCGGATGCAATCATTGGATTCAATTTACCTAAAGCTGCGGCAGGGATAGCAATGGTGTTATAACCAAATGCCCAAAATAGATTTTGTTTGATGACTTTGATGGTGTCAGTACTTAATTCTATCGTTTCCGTTACTTTAGATATGTCGCCTTGTACTAAAGTTAAATCAGCGGATTCAATGGCAACGTCTGTGCCGCTGCCAATTGCAAATCCAACATCTGCTGCAGCTAATGCTGGTGCATCGTTTATACCATCTCCAATCATACCTACGGTTTTTCCTTCTGCTTGTAATGTGTGGATGATTTGAAGCTTTTCATCCGGTTTAGCATTTGCGATAACTTCTTCAATCCCTACTAAAGCGGCAATATAATTTGCTGTTTTTTCAGTATCACCCGTAACCATCAGTGTTTGAATGTCTAGTTTATTTAATCGTGAA
>CAZWEA010000166.1:0-5704 GCA_964632635.1 uncultured Cocleimonas sp.
ATATGAGTGATAATACTTTGAATGAACTTCTCAACTGGCATTTGCTTATCTTGCTTTAAAGATAAACCAAGACCTTCTGCATGTAAAATATCAGCTACTTCAATAAACGAACCATTGTTGATAAAACCAACCGACAAACCTAAGCCTGAATCATGACTAGTCAGCGCGTTATAAATAATATGAGCACCATTAGCCCCACCATTAATTAAACTTTTTGCGGGATACCAGCTTCTAGCTGTTGCATTTCTTACCTTAATCGCCCAGGGCTTAGGGTAGCGATTCATAGCAATTAAATACATCTTCTTTAATACCATCGTGAAAACACCACGATAAGCAGGAGTATTCGCTCCCTGATGTGCTGCCAAATATCCATTTTGAGGCTGAGTTGCACCACCAAACATAATATCTACATCTCCCTGAATACCCCCCTCCTTTTTTTCGCCGCCAAACATTTCAGGCTTATCTATTCTTATTGTAGTATTTCCTGAAACTGATCCCGTCCATGCTGCGCGTTCTGCTACTTGAATTTCTAACAGCTCAAGTCCATCTCCAGACAGACAAATAGCTAGATGCATACCCATGTAATACTTATAGCCGATAACGACCGGTTCTGTCTCTTTACCCATTACGCGCGATTTCCACTATTTTTCTTGCTGTTTCATCCCCTGTCGCCAAAAGAATCTCCTCATCAATACCATTTGCAATAAAATCACCTAAATCAAGCTTATTTTTACGTGCAAAATAACGCATACCCCACGCGCAAAACTGAACTTGCCTAGCGTGATGGAGATATATTTTCACTTACCCTCACCCTCAGTAAAAACAGGCTCATAAGCAACATCACCATACCAAACAACATTTGAGCTTTTAACAGTATAAGTGCCATGAATTTCAGGTATAGGTATACCTTCCTTCGCCGTAGGAACATCCAATTCCTCAAATTCTGGCGGTGTCTGTTGAGTCGGTTTTGGCGCTAAAACAAACGCTAATATAACCGCGACTACAGCAATAACTAAAGCAGCCCAAGTCATTTTATCTCCTAATTACTAACATCAACAATACGAACACACAAAGCAACATTAACCATGTCAAAATACCGGAGTTCCATTAAAAGGATTCTTTTTAGGAATATAGGGAAATCCACCATAATTCAAATGATTTAAAAACTTTATTTCACATGTTGTTAACGAATGATCACATCCAGGATAAGCCTCCACCGTATTTAACGCAGAAACACCGGGAAAAGGAAGATTAATCACTAACGTATCGCCTGTGTGGGTTAGAATGAAACGCTTGTTAGTGACATTATTAACTTCCCACGTAATATAACCACCCGTAAAATGACCGCTAATCTGTAGTGCAAAAGCAGCCGCTTTTAATGTAGTCCCATTAACCGATGAAAGCGTTGCTGTTACTTTAAATGATGATTGATCTAGTGTACACAATGGCCCATAAAGCAAATGTGGGCAAGGTATTTGATAAAGTCGCCTCAATGTCGGGCGCTTTAGCGATGTAAAAATAGACTCACATCGAACATCAACCTTATCGCCATTAAATTTAACATTAACAACGCGGCCTATCCACAAAACTATCGTCTGATTATCCGTATCTGTCTCATGATAACGCAAAATTTGAACATTAATAATATCAGTGGGTGGCGTACCGATATATTGTTGAACAAAAGGCAACTTGTGATCGGCCTCAAAACTAACTGGATTCCTGCCTATATCTTGATTTTGTTCTATTTTAGCTCGTTTAATATTATAAGCCTCATAGAGCTGGCCCGTAATTAATTGATCTTCTTGTGCTGACGTATAGCGACTGACCTCCGAACCCCTAGTAAAAGTATAAAGCTCAATCGGTTGAGCCTCATAAATTGACTTTTCTATGACATCATAGCTCACGAGTCAAGCTCCACAATGGGTAATGTTACTTCTGCCACACAGTTTTGAACATGCCGTATTTCAATACGATCTGCTGCAAGTCGTTTGAGGCCCATATACGATATTGAGATAATGTCTGCTCGATCAACATTAACCCCACCATCCAAAGCAATCTCATTGTGTCCTTGCACATTAAGCCCTTGACCAATGATTGTTCTAAATAGCCATCCAGTCTTTGTATTGATCGCTAAATGCGTTCTTTTTGCACCTAACTGGTGTTGTTCATCACTTCTCGCGACAAGCGGCGTTGTAATAGAACCTGATGTTTGAACAAGCCTAATATTGTTTTCATGAGTCGGCATATAAAAAGGAATCGCTTTTCCGGCTCGCCTATGAAGCCATCGTCTAAATGTCCATATTTCCGCTGCGCCTTCTAAAAGCAACTTAAATTCTCGATTAATACGTGGTTTAGCCCACGGTGAAAAAAAAGTAGGGATGCCGGTTTGATAGTCACTAACAATCATTCTCTGGTGATAGCTGTCAGAATAAGGCAATAAAGGTGAGTTATCGACATCCACATCTTCACCGAGAAATTGAACGGGCGTTAATGTTGTCAATTCTGTATTGGCTATCACTTCAAAGGAGGCATCTATACGCCCTGAATGACCGTCACCAGACCGCTTGGGATCAGACATCATTCTAGCGAACCTGACTGGCGTTACAATGCCTAGTGGGTAATCAGCATTTACACCACGGGTTAAATTAATCTGCGTTGTTGTAAACGTGTCAACTTTGAAAACATCAAAATCACGCTCACTCTTCCAAATCATTGCATTCTCGCCCACTCTAAAATCAGCGTTTTCAGTGTTAACTTGAATGGTGTTTTGCCCTAAAGAAACAGGGCTATCAACCTGTCGTGCCTCAGACCAAACGGGTATGCCCCACTTATTGGCTCGCCATCCATAAAGAAAATTCTCTATTCTATTAATTTCATTTACGCTTGCAAAAGCACTAATAGAAAATTGTTGTCTAGGGGCTTTTCTTAATCTTACTCTCTGCTCTGTTCCATCCCTTGATTCAATAATATCGGTTAACCACGAAAGCGTTTCTGTCGCGCTAGAACTAAACCAATACGGTAAAACAACTAATCGACTGCCTGTAACCGTGATTGATCGATCTTCAGTCGGTGCAGCAAAATCAAACGTAAATTCTGCGTTTATTTGCCCCGTTCCTTCATCGCTAATACTTAAAGTATAGGACTGCTCTAAAAGTGGGGTATAAGCTGTGGGAAAAGAAGGCCCGGTAATAATCAAGCCATTAGTATTTAGCTCAAGAATGGTATCTAGTGTTACGGGTGTAAAATAACCATTCCAAACATTAATAATGTAGGTCTGGCCTGCAACCAAGATACCCACATCTATAACCGAAGGAGTAATCAATATTCGATTATAAAATATCTCTGTATACGCGCAATCATGATAACCAACTCTATTTAACTGAGGTTGAAATGATATAGGCGTATTATCAGCTTTTGAACTAACTAAAATCTGATCGTTAATATCCCAAGAGTTTGCAACAGGAACGCCTTTATTTAAATCGACTCCAATACTCTCACCTAACCATCCTGGCCTAGTGGTATCTATACCATATTCGGCTGTCGGTGGCAGGTATCCTGCAAAGTCAACCATTACACCGTTGTGTCGTAAGCCAACGCTAAATTAGATGTAATCGTAGCCACGGTAGCATCACCTAATTTCTGGGCCAATGGAAATACCTGCCAGTTATTATCAGTAATAGCTTTTGGATCAAGTTCTTTCATATTAATAAGCCTAACTCCAGGCACACATCCGGCGGGATGATACTGTATGGTCGATGTGGTTACATCTCTAAGCCTAAACCGAATAGGAATTAACATAGCGCGAAGATTAAACGCATTCGGTGAATTGGCAAACAATGACCCCACAATACCTGATCCTGCTCCTGCGGAAACCGTTGCATCAGCATAATGAACGACACCTTTGCTGTTCTGAAAAAAACCACTAGGCAGTAAATTGGTTGTCGTTCCCATCGGCGCAAAATCATTTTCGTCATTACCACCTTGAGCATATCTTAAGAATCCGCTAGAGCTAGTTTCTGCAAAAGGCATGTGATTAGACAAATTATGTAAAAAAGGAAAAGGAGAAAGTCCAGATTTAGCAAAAAAGTAAGTCGAGGTTATATACTCACCACCAATATACACACCATATTTGTCAAGCTGACCAAAAGATAGATGAGTAAAAACATTAGGAAATACTTCTAGGACAGCATGACACACTGTTCCATTCGTATAAAACCAATGTGGCGAAGAAAAAGTAAGCCCTACTCCAAAAACACCCAGCTGAGTAATTCCAGGCTGACCTACTGGATTTGTTGCGCTCCATGTTGACGCAGCAACAGGCGAAGCATAGCACATCCTGGCTTCCATTCTTTGCACTGAATTTGTAATAAATTCTGAGGCTTGAGCGGTTACAAAAACATACGTGACACCACCTTTTGTAATGCTGTGTGCATCGACATTACCGCCCGTAACCGTTAATGTAACTGTTCCTGCATCGGAAAAACCAGCATTAGCCACAGCAAACGATAGAAAAGCATCGGAGAAATTCTTTAAGCTGGTTGATGTACCTGTTACTGTCGCCATTAGTCAAGTCTTATGCAAGTGAAATCTGGAACACCAGGGCGGCTAGGAGACTCAACAACCAAATAAGTCACCCCTGCTATCGTTACTGTATTTTCCGAGGCATTAGCAAAGCCACTACAAGCAAAAACACCTTCAAGCTCTCCATAGTCATTCCCTGTATTAGAGGAACTAGTAATAATCGTTTCATACAGCGTATAAGAGCCATCAATATTGTTAATTATTTGATCGTTCTCAGTTTCACGATAGGGCCAGATATGTGTAGTTGTACCAGAACTTCTATTCTTTGTAGAACCTGATGCGGCATAATTACCAACACCCAACCAAGAACCGTCAACATGTCGAATATAAGCCGCATTTGATCCTGGAGGGTCCCAAAAACCACCCATCGCATAACTAGAGTCAGAATATCGCCGTGTTGTTAATCCTGTAGTTGCACCAATATAAAACGGAAATGGAAATTCACGCGGCGTGGCATAAGGCAATAAAAAACCAGCATACATAGAAACAAACACAGTTGATACTTTTGGTATAACAATAAATCGTCTGTTATTCGCAACGAACCAGTAATCTATATTATTCTGGAATAACGGTATTGTTGGTCTAAACGTAGACGACAATTTAGGGCTTGATTGAGGTTGGCTATCAAACGTTTCATTCGTATCAAAATCAATGGCGCCACTTAATTCCCAATTATAATAATCCGTTGGTACGTCCTCAAATACCTTTATATGAACATGAGCATTAATGGTTGTAGTGCCTGTTAATATATCCGGCCCTTTAAAATAAACAAAGCGATCAGCGCCTATGACTTCATCCTTTTCTACCGTCCAAGATTGGGCAATAAGAAAAGTTTTAAGATCATCCATCAATACCTCATGGCCCAATGATGTTCCTATCTGAAAAGCCATTAACCTAACGCCGCATTCACAGAATTTGCATTCCGTTGTATAAAATTAATATAAGTCTTTTCACCGCCGGGGCTGGATAAATAATCTTCAACCATGTTTGGATCAACAACATTTAGTATTTTCACGCCACTTTCACTAGAAGATGATTGACCTTTATCGTTTGATTTTTGCTGTAAAGGCGTTTCAATGCTAACTCTTTCCCCCGGTGTTGCGTTAAATGTAACAGATTGACT
>CAZWEA010000167.1:0-5675 GCA_964632635.1 uncultured Cocleimonas sp.
TTCAGGTGTTCATCATGAACCGGAATGGGTGTTCACGTTTACCAGAATACGCAACAAACTAAGATCCCGAGGGTATACTCCTAAAAAGTTTGAATATAAAGTATTTACAGATATGGTAGCACGTTATGCAAATGGTCTAGCTGAACTGGGTTATAAGTGGTCAAGTGTTTGTCATTTTGACTCAGCTTCAGGTGCAAAAATATTAAGCGGTGAAAGAAATGATAATAATGGTGATTATGTACTTTCTGATCTTGTTCAAATTTCATTCTTATTTCATTCCTATGATGAATTCAAATCATGCGTTTTGTCACATAGTAAGCATTCATTGCTAGAAATGAATTCATAAACCCAATCCAAGTAGAAGTGCAAGTTATTTCGTATAATCTTGGGTGGTTGCTACAAATATTAAACTGTTACTTCATTATTGTTTTCGTAACACACGAATAATTCTGTTGACACTACCGATAGATAACCCACTTTTTGCAGCTAGCTCGGTTGTTTTTTTTCCAGCCTTATAGCCAATATATATTTCTTTTTTAGTTTCTTTGGTAATCTTTTTTGGCCTTCGCCTATATTCTAGACCATATATATCTGCGAGCACTGAGAGGGTTGTAATACAGACATTTAAATGATGCGATGCTAATGTCAATGTTCTATATTTAGCAAGTGTTTCAGAGAGTTTTTCTTTAGAAATATTAGATGCTTGAGCCATATTGAAATCAAATTCAAGTTGCTGTCCAAAAGGCTGAGATGTATTTCTAACGTCCCTTTCATCTATGCCCAAAGCACCCCAAAGTGCAATATGTTTCAAAGGATGGTGGAAACCACTTCTTCCTGATACTAGTTGCGCCACCCAATTTCTATCTACTTTTAGGGCCTGAATCATTTTTTGGTAAATATTTATTTTATGCATAGGATATAACCAATCTTTAACAAGCTTGGTTAAATTTCGTTGCCTCACATGTGCCTGTTTCGTTTCTAAGCCTAGCTCACCTACGATCTGTCTATATACTGATGGACAAAATAAAACCGAAGGTGAATTTCTAAGCAAAACATACAATTGATCTGAAATGAACTTAAGTCTGGATTTGGCCTCTTTATTTTCAATTTCTAAATTAATGCCACCATTTCCTGGTAGCAATAGTAGACGATCACCATATGTTCCAGAAACTTCAACTTCAGACAAATAGCTATCATGGTGATGGCAAACGGTAACCCCAGGCAGTGAATGCTCTCTATGCCAATACGCTACACCATGAGATCTGATATCATTTTCGTAACAGTCATGACAATATCTTAAAGTTTCTTTTGCCTGAACATCAGCTCTTAAAAGGCCAAGCCGTGATTTTGGAAATCCATCATATTCCATCGCTTGCATTATAAATATTTGCCGTTCAGGTGTTATAAAGTGAGAATAAAGAGGAAGGTGTGTATGCAATTTTATTAGCGCTTTTACTCCACCCTTAATGTCAAAACTTTTCACTAATGTGGAAACATGTGTTGGCAACCCAGAAATAGGTTTAAAACCACGGAGGCCGGTCAAATACTTTAAAGTTGAGAATGGTGATCTTTCGCCTGATTGAACATGCACACGAGAAAGAAGTGAATATGTACTCTCATCAATATATGGTTGACAATTATATGAATACATCGGTTTTAACTATGGCCTAATTCACAATGCAAAAGTTAAGGGTTTGGATAAGATCACATTGCTTGACTTAAGGAACCCCATAACATCATCTTCAACATGGGAATCTACAACCACCCTTGGATCAATTCCCTTCATCGATAACGTAGTATTTTTCATCAGCTCATGTAGACCTTCCTCAAATTCTGGATGCTGTGGCCTATTCGGGTCATATAATGTTATATTTTTTTTAGATTTTGATGGCGTTATATTTCCGTTGTCTTCAGCCAAATACATGGCATTTTTTACATTTAGGAGTTCTTTCTCATCGTAATGATTTTCGTCATACCAATTCAGCATACCAGAGGTCAATGCAAGTGCTATTCGCTTCCCCTCATTTAGTGATGCCTCAGTAATCCTCTCATCTGCTAAGCCAATTAAAAGCTTCTGTGTTTCCATAAAAGTACGTGTTGCTAGATCCGGCACTGCGCAGGTAATATTTTTTAGATGCTGAGACAAATTATTGTCAAACGGAGTTGGAGGATTTGTGACCTGTATTCTCCATAAGCGTTTAATATATGCATCCCACATTCTATTCCCCATTGGTTCCATAGAAATTAAGCCGCCATTTTCAACTCGTCTTGCCACCCTAAATGTCTTAGTGAAAAGCTCAAGCAATTCCTCATTGCCAGAAAATAATAGTGGAACACCCGAACTATTAATTAGATTTAATAAAAATTTTAACAATGGATTAATATTGTTATTTTTTTTAGGTATATCGAGATTCGACATCTCCTCTATCGCAAATACACCTATAAAATCATTCCTTACAGTTCTTTCAAATTTAACTAGAAGATCACCCTTAGTATCCTTCTTTTTTCTTGCGTCATCATACAAGTCACTTCCTATTACTTCATCTATTGCATTCAAAGCATTTTTTAAGAACGATGGCAGCGAACCATCAGAGGGGCAATCAACTGTTACCCAAACTAATTGATTTAGATTAAGTTTTTTACCTTCATATTCTCTGTGCATAATAACTTGTGGAAATGCATTTAATACACTTTGAAGCATATGCGTTTTCCCAACCCCGCTCGGCCCAACCAGTGTCATAGCAGTTCCCTTGGGGTTAAATCTACCTGTCAAAGGCTGAATGTCTGTATCCGACGGATTCAGATAGTGCAAATAATGAGTTGTAGTAGGCGAGAAAGGATTCTTTTGAGCATAGGACTTTAAAAGCGCTCCTTCGATCATGCGGTACAGTTCTATATATTCTGGAGAAGGAACCACCAACATTTCAGCACGCGCCACAATATGTTTTCTAATTTCAGATGGTAGAAACCTTTCCCCCTCTGTTACATTTGGAAAATATTTTAGCCTGGATAATATTTCCTCATCCGTTGCAATCGGCGGTAATGCTTCTATCAATGGGTTACCCGAGCACTCTGATATTGGGCAAGGTGTATATGTTGCGTCTATTGCATTAGGAAAAATCATCATCATCCTCGCAAGCTTTCTCAATCAGATCCATAGCTCTGGAATTTGATTTCATTACACCACCCAACTTCTGAACTATTTGCGTGCTTACACTTTTATTGGCATATTTTTGTCGATCTTGTTCTTCTATACGGTTTTTTCTAATATTAGCTTTGCGTGCTGTCTTGGATTCTATAGGCTTACTAGATTTTTTTTCAATCCACGCATTTTTATCGATATCCGACTTGAGATCTTTGTACTCAAGACTTGCTGATAGTACATCGGCATTATTTTTTTTATTTTTTTTCCATTCATTCAAATAAGTGACATCTGCTTTAGGTAAATTTGCATATATATGATCTTTATTCAATAATTTACATTCTATCAAATGCTCACGTTTACTTGGCCTAACCCAGAGTATACTTGAGTTATCTGCATCAACACGTGCATCTAATCTCCAGCTCCCATTCTTCCTTGATTTTGCAAACCAGTTTTCACTCTCAGCACGTTCACATGAGTACCTACGTCCTTCACATTCGATACCTCCACCAGTTACTGTTGCTTTGGCACTCAACAGCAACTCTGCCCTCGCTTGCTCTGGATCAGTGAAGGATAATGAATGTCTATGATGTTCAATGTGCCAGTTCCAATAATTTAAAGGTGTTGGTTTTATGTCCTCGAAAACAAGATCCTTCGTGATCAAACAATCAAATTGCTGTACACGATTGTAATCAACAAACATTTTAACAAGAAGGGCCGTAACTTCATTTAAAGTGTAAAAAGCATCGTCTCGTGGATCTTTCTCTCCGCGAGTTCTTATTTTTCCTCTTGTTGTACCATAGAGTTCATGAAGCGACTTTTCATTTGCAGTTCCAAATTTACGCTCCACGATACCTTTCCAATCTCCTCTAAATGGAGCTGCAATCTCGATTTGGATCCCTAAAATGCCTAGGTGTTCCTCTGGCTGGTTCCATATCATTTCGCCCCTATCCACTAATAATCCCCTTGGCATATGTGCACAAGGCCATTCACTATTGTCTATAGATAGCCCATACCTTGCGCAGTATTCGCTCTTGGGTAAAAAGGCATTCAGTAGCGCTTGTTTCGCTGATTCCCAACTAGCCCAAAATATTGAGACATGTAGCCCCACTACCATTCGGCTTGCCTCATCCACAATCACATAAATAACTGGTCGACCAAGAATTCTATTCCGATCAAACTTTGAAACAATATAAACATCTGCCACAGTAGCATCAATTTCGAAACGGTCTCCTGGGCCATGAACATTTTCACTAACGCTACCAAGTAAGCCCCTATGGTTCATCTCCCATTGTGTTTCACCGAGTCTCTTTTTCTCAATTTCAATTTCATCAGTTAATTTCGGCAACCAATAGTAGAATTGACGCAGAGTAATTAATTCCGGCTTCCTATCCTCTTTTTTAGCAGCCGCAATTTCTTCGGAATAATATTCGGTTAGAATGTCATCGAGCGCCTTACTTTTTTTCTTATGCCCAACAGAATAGTATCTTAGAATACCTTCTCGTAATATTTCTTTATCCTCTTCGGTAACATTTACACTCGTATTTTGAGGGAATCCAAATAAACTTTTTTTGGCAGGCGCACCTCTCCGTTTACTCGATGCACATTTCTGCACACCTTTTCCTCCACAATTCACCCGAAACGTTAGCAGTGCATTAGGCTTTTGCCCATAGCGCCAATATAAGTTTAGGAGACGGTGGATTGTTGATGAAGGCTTTCCTAATAACTGTGCATGACTAACTATTTCTGAAAACTTAGATGTCGTTACCATTCTAATGACGAACATATTATCTTTCACCAATGGAAAAATAATTTTATAGCGATCATCTCTATCATTCTTCCACGATTTTTCCAAGTCTCTTTCCGGCAATGACATTAGCGCTGGAATTTCGAATTGAGTAGCTATAATTATTTCTTTTTTTATATACTGATTTATTTTATTTAGACTTGCCGGTATGGGACGACTGAGCTTAGTTTTGTCTGTGTTAAGTGCAAACAGAACAACCAGATCCATTTCTCCATGTACATCAAGAACGCGAAAACGTCTTGGTAGATAATTCAGTTTGGTATCAGATACTATATTCCAGACACTGTTACGAATGAGTTCCATAAAGGCTCTCTTTATTTAATTCAGTATTAATACGCTCAATTCGAATTAACCCTTCTCGCTGAATAGGCACTGAGAGATCAATTTCGATAAAACGCTCCCAAACCATTGCACGCAGTAAATGTGCAGTAGCTATTTCGTCAGAAGCTAAAGTTTTTGCTGCTGAAGAAACAAGCTCTTCCCAGATATACTCTCTTGGCGATAAAATTTCGAGGATCATCTCTCGTGCATTTTCTGGAACATGCCCAGTAACATCCTCCATTTTATTTCCTCGTTTTGAATCTGATAGCCAGTCAAGATTATCTGCTACTTGTCGATCTAGCTGCTGCTCAGTGACTAGTCTCCACTCAATTCCTAACAGCCTCCACCATTGCATATTCTGGCCCATCATGAACACCGATTCTGGAACAACGTGAACACTCATTC
>CAZWEA010000168.1:0-5668 GCA_964632635.1 uncultured Cocleimonas sp.
GAATCTACCATTATCACTAGTCAGTTCTCATTCTATCTAAATCATCATCCCATTTAAGCTTACCTTTAAACTGTTTTATTTCTTCCTGTTTTTTTAATCTGATCAATGTCTTGAGGCCTAACTCAACAGCTTCTCTCTTTGTTTTTAACCCAGTAACCTGAAGCACATTAATCATTAAATTATCATCAATTACAATATTTGTTCTCATCGCGATACCTTTGTGTATAATGTTGGTTATGTTTACACATTATAGTGCTAAACAATGAACATAACAAGGCATTGCAGCCCCTGTGTGTCAACCTGAACATAATGTTTCAGGCGATAAGTTCTCAACATGAAGGATATCCCGGGACATCGCCTTATAATGTATTTGAGCTCGGGAGATCAAGAATCAAGGGTCAAGTCTGTACTAATACTATTTTATACAGCAAATTAACCGGGTATCGCAATCCCGGATAATAGAGTATGAAGATACCTGCTATCACATCATGAATTAAGGCCGTGGCAGACATAATATCTTCAACGGCCCAGAAGGAAGCCCTCGGCTAGTACTTTTTAAAGTAGTCATATATGATTACTCCCAGATAATGTACAGGGGAATTCCCCACAAGAACGTACCCATACCGGGCACACAAAAATGGCAAAAAGCCGGGGGTGTGTACTCAAAATATAATGAAATTGTATCTTGAAAAGGTGGTTTTTTAATAATATTCTGAAAATACAGGTGTCAAAAATATTTAAATTAATCACTGTAGGATATTTATGTTGTTAGAAGACAATAAAGAGCTTTGTAAGGTAAGAACGATTACGACCTTCATATCTTTCAATGAAAACAAAAATAGCTGGAAACAAGAAATAAAAAAAGCGTCAAAACTCTGCTTTGACTTATCTGAGGCATTTAAAACTAAAGGTTATACTATACAATCTATAAGAATAGTAACAAACCCATTTGGTGAATATCTAAAAACAACATCTTTAAATGAAGCAAGAAGCGACCTTCTCTTTTTAAACAACATATTAAACTCTATTGATGAATCCAGCATTCGTATCAGGTTTGCTATAGGGGAAGCGAGAACAGCAAATGAAATCGCACTTTTACCAGAACTAATAAAAGAGTTTGGTGACTTGTGTAATGTTTGTGTAAACATTGGAACTGATGAGAGTGGAATACTTGATGATAATTTAATACAACACTCCGCAAAAGTTGTCGCTCAAGTTAGTAAAATAACACCACGAGGAGAAGGAAATTTTAATTTCACAGTCAACTTTAACTGTAAGCCTCTCATTCCATATTTCCCAGCAAGTTATCACAGAAAAGAGCTTGGAAGGCGCTTTGTAGTTGGGCTTGAAACCCCTGACCTATTAGTTGAGGTGCTAAAAGAATTTAATAGAAACAATCACAATCTAAATCATAATGATTTATATAAAGGATATTATGAGGCTATGAGTTCATCCTTACAATATTATATCTCTGACCTTCAAAGTATTATTGAGCAAACTGCATTAGATAAAGATTTTCTATTTTCGGGCTTTGATAGTTCATCTGCTCCCTCTAAAAACTGTTCTAGTATTACTGAAATATACGAAGAGATGGGTTTAGAATTTTTTGGTGCTTCTGGCACTGTCGAAGCTTCATCGCTATTAACAAAAGTTTTTAAATCAATTAAAAATGTAGAGCTTGTTGGTTTCTCTGGTTTAATGTTGGCTTTGACTGAGGATACTGGGTTAGCACAAGGAACTATTGAATCAAATTTTGAGATTCGCTCACTTTTAACTTATAGTTCAGTCTGCGGTATTGGTTTGGACACCGTTCCAATACCAGGAAATACTTCTGTAGAGAAAATTTCTGCACTAATGAGAGATACTGGAACTATGGCGTTTCGATTGAATAAGCCACTAACAGTTCGTTTATTTCCAGTGCCAAATTTAAAAGCTGGAGAAATGACTGCTTTTGAGAGTGACGATCTTTGCAATTGTGCTGTTCTCGCTGTACCGTAGCCTGATTAAATCAATAAAACATAACAAGAGACTGTGGTTCCAAGTCAAGAAATTAAATATGGTGGTTTAGTGTTTAATCTATCCAATACTTTAATGGGCGGCATCTTTGCATATTCAGAGCATATATCAATTAAGTTTAGCTTTGGTGTAGAGCTAGCTGACCCAGACAGTATACTGGAAGGTAAGGGCAAGACAAGAAGGTTAAAAATTTTGTTGCTGTCGGTCTTAAAAAAGATATCTCCTGGATTATGACTGATATCGTAAGTCCTGAAACCCGCAGCCGGATGATGTCAGGAATTCGGGCTAAGAATACAAAGCCCGAAATACTTATTAGAAGTCAGCTTCATCAATCAGGATACCGTTTCAGAATTCATGATTCGAAATTGCCGGGAAAGCCGGATATTGTGCTAAAGAAATATCGGGCAGTAATTTTTGTTCATGGTTGTTTTTGGCATCAACACGAATGCCACCTGTTCAAATGGCCTAAAACACGACCTGATTTCTGGAAGAAAAAAATTGGTAAAAACCATGATAACGACAAGATCATAATTGAAAAATTAATTTCTTTGAACTGGCGAGTATGCATTATCTGGGAATGCGCCATAAAAGGTAGAAAAATAAAAAATTTACCGGGCATAATTGCATCAATTGGTGAGTGGCTCAATAGCCAGGAAAATAAACTGGAGATTTCAGGTTGAAAAAAGGTTACTTACCCCGGTAGCACTTGAGTCTGCTAAAAGGTTATCAAAAAATATGAATGAACACGATCGTTATATGGCTGACTTTTTACAGGTGTTTGAGGCATTGGATAGATGGGGGCCAGGCTCTGAAATAGAAACTATTAAAGCTTTGGAAAAAGTACCATTTTCTCCAAAGACCATTTTGGAGATAGGGTGTGGTAGAGGTATTGCCACGACTGTGTTGGCTAAACACAGCTCTGCGACAATAATAGCAGTGGATAATGATGCTCCCGCACTTGGTCGCCTAACAGAACGGGCAAAAGAGGTTGGAATTGCCGGTAGAATAATGACTTTTCGTGCCAGCATGACTAACTTGCCTTTTGAGGAGAACAGCTATGACATTATCTGGTCGGAAGGCAGTGCCTACATAATGGGTGTCACCAATGCAATGAAAGAGTGGCGCTGTTTATTAAAAGAAAATGGTATTTTGGTGATAAGTGATTTGGTCTGGTGTACATCAAAACCAAACTCTGGCGCGTTAGATTTTTGGAAAAATGCATATCCAGACATGACTACAGCAGACGTACGTATTGAACAGGCAAAAGCTGCCGGCTACAAGGTTCTTGATAGCTTTTCTTTAAGTAAAGATGCATGGAAAGCCTATACTGATCCACTTCAGGCAAGAGTTGACGTATTGAAACGTACAATGCCAAAATCAGAAGCGTTGCGCGACCTTGATATAGAGTTGGATATCTATCGCAAAAATTTGGGTGATTTTGGTTATCAAATGTTTGTGCTTGAACTAAAAAACAGATAAGTAAAAGATTTTCTATATTTTCATTCACTTGAATAAATTCTTGATGAAAAAAACCATGCCTGACCTGGTTAATATCATCTAAGCCCAAACCGGCAACAGCCCTCCCCTTAAAGAGGGTGTTTTTTTACCCACGAATTTTCATGAAGAACCATTTGGTTCTTAATCAGAATATCCTGAAGCAAGTCTCCCCTTTTGGTTTTGCCGGGAGGTTGCATAACTACAGATACAATTATGCTTATTGATTAATTACTTTACCCAGTACTACTTTTTGACTTGCCAGATACTCTTCATAATTACCCACATAGTGTATAAGTTCATTGTCAGATAATTCAATAATTTGTGTTGCTAGTGAAGAGACAAATTCACGGTCATGGCTAACGAAAAACAAGGTGCCTGCATAGTTTTCCAAAGCCAGATTCAATGATTCAATAGACTCCATATCCAGGTGGTTGGTTGGCTCATCCATGAGTAGGATATTGGGTTTTGTCAGCATTAGTTTACCAAACAACATGCGGCCCTGTTCACCACCAGAAATAACTTTTACTGATTTCTCGCTGTCTGGTTTTGAGAATAACAACCGGCCCAATACCCCCCGTATTGCCTGATCATCTACACCCTTATCACGCCACTGGCTAATCCACTCAAACAGGTTCATATCTTCTGCAAAGTCTTCTGTATGATCCTGAGAAAAATATCCTATATCTGCATTTTCAGACCATTTTACTGAGCCGCTGTCAGGTTGTATCTGTTCTGCAAGGCATTTTAATAAAGTTGTTTTACCACTTCCATTTGGGCCAATAATAGCAATGCATTCACCTGCTTTTACCATTAAATCAAGATCACGGAACAAAGATTTATCGTAACTTTTACTCAAACCTTTAACCTCTAAAGGATGGCGCTTAAGTTCTTTGTTTTGTTCAAAGAGAATATAGGGGTTTATTCGGCTTGAAGGTTTAATTTCTGCCAGTTTTATTTTATCCAGTTGCTTTGCTCGTGAGGTTGCCTGTTTTGCTTTTGACGCATTTGCAGAAAAACGACTTACAAATGCCTGTAGCTCAGCTATTTTCACTTTCTTCTTCGCATTTTCATTTTGTGTCTGCTCACGTGACTGGGTTGCAGCTGTCATATACTCATCATAGTTACCTGGAAATAGCTTTATTTCGCCATAATCCAGATCAGCCATATGCGTACATACACTATTTAAAAAGTGTCTGTCATGCGAGATGATGACCATTGTGCTTTTACGTTCGTTTATGATCTTTTCCAGCCAACGAATAGTGTTGATATCCAGGTTGTTGGTTGGTTCATCCAGTAATAATACATCTGGATCAGCAAATAAAACCTGCGCTAATAACACACGTAATTTCCAGCCAGGTGCGACAGCACTCATAGACCCGGAATGTTGCGACTCTGGTATTTCCAGTCCTGAAAGTAACTCACTAGCACGTGACTCAGCGGTATACCCATCCATTTCACCAAAAGCAATTTCCAGATCAGCAACTTTTAATCCGTCTTCTTCTGACATCTCTGCCAGACCATAAATCCGGTTACGCTCTGCCTTGATATCCCAAAGCTCTTTATTTCCCATAATGACTGTATCAATCACACTATATTCTTCAAATGCAAACTGATTTTGCCCCAAAGTAGCTACACGAATATCAGGATCGACAGATACATTACCCCCAGAAGGTTTTAATGTACCACTCAATATTTTCATGAATGTTGACTTGCCTGAGCCATTCGCACCAATCAACCCATAGCGATTGCCATTACTAAACTTGATAGAGACATTCTCAAATAATGGCTTATCGCCGAACTGCATGGTAACGCTGGATGCTGAAATCAAAATGATGTTCCAAATTATATTAGTAGGGATAAAGAAACCAGGACAGAAAAACCCGTGTTCTTTGGGATGGAGTATTATAGAAAGATTGTGATACTAATCAAGCAATCAATTTATTACTTATTGTCACTGCTGTCCTGTTAACTTTTTAAATGATCCATGTAGTCAATACAATAACCATACCCATGGATTTTGATAAAACTGGCAAATACACGTCTTGCCCGTGGAAACGCTGTGAAGGAGCCTTAAGCGACTGAGGAAGTACTCTTGGGGTGCGCTGTGAAGGAGCCTTAAGCGACTGAGGAAGTACTCTTGGGGTGCGCTGTGAAG
>CAZWEA010000169.1:0-5606 GCA_964632635.1 uncultured Cocleimonas sp.
TAGTCCTTCACTCGTGCGCTTAGCAGCTAACCACTTCTCAACTCCCTCTACCCATCAATACAAAAATGACAGAGTACTAGTCAGTTTTTTATTTCATAGCTGTCAAAATGGACAATATTTTTAATATTATTTTAACATCTAACAATAATGTTAAAGTTTTAATAAATAGAGGCGGGTAGTTATCAAAAACCTAATTAATATTAAAATTTGCTTATAGTTTCACTTATCCAACTGCTTTTGATTAAGTAAATAATTCGACATTGCTTTACACATCCAAGCATTACACCAGCGTAACAAAGTAAAGCGTATGGTGTAAAATTTGTGCTGTTGATAATAGAAACGGCCAGAGGGATGATACATATTATTGAATGTCCAATTCAAGATATTTTTGGCCAGTCCAGGATATTCTTTTTGATGTCTGGAAAATGTTAGAATTCCTTGTGCTGCTCCATGAATATCGTGAGGATATTCAGTATCGTGCATCCATCGAGGAGCCCCATTTGTACTGAAATGATTTTTTGCATAATACGCTAGTCCCTTTTGATAATTAGGTATCCATGTATTATCTTCAGTTGCTTTTATGTATCTCCACAAGGCATCTAGGATAAAACCAGTATGATAGTTGTCATGGGTAATATGAGAGTCTTGTGGTGGGTCAGTGTAGTACCAGGCGTGGTAATCGGTTTGCTGATTAATAACATAGTTTACCAATCGTTTCGCTATAAGTTTTAACTCTTTATTATTTTTAAGGACAGCATATTGTGAAATGACCGAACCTATAAGGATACTTACATCCATTACCCGCATGGTCATTGGTACGGGCATATATCCTAGACAAAGCTCACTTGTTGTATTCTTTAATTCGGTTAAATCGTTTAGAAAAAAGTTGATCGCTTTATCAACAATCTCTAGGTACTGATCGTCATTAGTTAACCTGTATGCGTCAAGAAATGCTTCACAGACAAATGATGTGACGACAGCATTAGGTGTTGTTGTGGGGGCGAAAAACCCTAGGTCCTGCCAAGGATATCCGTAACCCCAGGCAATACCGTGCCAATTTCCCTGTGAAGTGATACCCTTAAGGGTATTCAAAAGATCTGTAGCTTCATCAAGGTATTTTTCTTTCCCCGTTGTCTGGTAAAGCGTCATCAAACCTTGAGCAAACAGTGCTAATCCTTTTGGGTTATAAACTTTAGGCGTTAATAGCAAGGAGCGCAGGTTAATTGGAAAACGCATGACACCTTGAATAGCAACCATTCTAGGCCATTTTTGCCAGCCAAAAAGAGCCTTGAGTATAGGGCTGTTGAGTCCATCGTGCTTGTTGTAACCCTGATAATTTTCATCACGGCTCCACTGATATACAGCTTCAATGGTCTTTTCAATCTCTAATGAGTCCACTATTATTTCCTTGTTCAAATTGATGTATCCACATGTGGCTCATGAGCATTAAATATAGCATGAAATAATGCCAGCGGACGGCTTTTCCTGATGGGAAATCACGTACACTTTTAACAAAGGCAGGGTTAAATAATTGCATTTCTCTGACCATTTTTGGGCTTAACCAGAAATCAGCGAGTTGTTTTAATTGATGATTAAAAAATGTAGCCGCATCTACCTGAAAACCACTCTTTGGGCGTGAAATAATTTCTTTTGATAAAAGATCTTTTAGCATAGAACGCATATAGCCTTTTGCCTGACCATGTAACATAATGTTTTGACGAGACATTTTTTGAACAGATGAAGCTAGTGCAGGATCTAGAAACGGGACTCTAACTTCCAAACTTACAGCCATACTACAACGATCTTCTTGCCAAAGTAGGTCATTTACCATTTTGTTGTGCCATTCAAAACTAGCCATAGCCGTAACTGGATCAGTATGATTTGGCCATTGTTGGCGAATGTGATCAAAGGCATTGTCAAGATTAGCATCTAGCATTCTTGGGCCGTAGATCTTTTTTCGTAATTCTGGATTATCCCAGATATTTCGTAATAATCCGTATACTCTAGGCCAATCCCCAAGAGAATCAAGCATCAACATAGCACGTTCCTGTTCTGACCAGAACGGGACTTTAAATAAGCCTAGACTATGGCGAGTTATATTTGAAACATAGTGTGAAATAACCTTTGGTAAAATGGTATTTACACTACAGGCTTGATGCATGATCTTATGTGCGTTATAACCAAGAAATAATTCATCACCGCCAAGTCCAGAAAGAACCACCTTTACATGTCTGGATGCTAGTTGTGAGAGATAGCTGATCTGTAAGGCATTGACCTTTGGCGTTTCCAGATGCCAGACAAGGTTTGATAATTGAGTATCTATTTCTGCTTTGACTTCTCCCTTGATATTATCTACGCCAATTATTTCAGCAGAACGTAGTGCATTTTTTGCTTCATTAGGATCATCACCAATATTCAATGTAAAAGTTCGTAGCCGCTGTTTTGAATATCGAGAAGCTAGTGCGATAATACTGGCTGAATCAATGCCCCCAGAAAGATAAGCACCAACTTCAACATCTGAAGTGAGGTGCAATTGACAAGATGTCTTAAATTCATCAAAAACTGTTGCTGCATTATGTTCTATTTTAAATTCAAAAGATTGAATTTGGATATTGCCATTCGTTGACCATTGCATAATGGTGCCAGGATCAAGTTGGCGAATTCCTTTGAATAAACTTGAGTCACCGGGTAAATAACGAAAATTCATTAGTAGGTGTAGCGCATTTACATCAAGTTCGCCTTTTATTTGACCTTGTTTGGCTAGAATAGCTTTAGCTTCTGATCCAAAAATAAGCTCACCACTCAGAGTATGACAGTAGAATAGGGGTTTGATGCCAATTGTATCTCTTGCCAAAACACCACATTGCTTAATACTATCCCAAATTACTATCGCAAACATCCCTCTCAAAAAACTAAATGCCTCGTTGCCATATTTAGCATAGAGACAGAGAATGACTTCGGTATCTGATTCTGTATGAAATTGATGGCCAAGTTGAACAAGGTTAGACCGGAGATCTTGATAATTATATATTTCACCATTGAAGATTATGTGATATCTATTCCGCAGAGAAATAGGTTGTTTCCCTGTCTCCAGGTCTATTATAGCCAATCGGACATGTCCTAGTGCTGCGTGTTCAGTGATTAATCTCCCCTGGCCATCAGGTCCGCGATGTTCGATGGCATTCATCATATTTTGTAAACAACGTGAGCTTTTTTGCTCAATAATTTTTGGTGAAAACCAGCCAGTTATTCCGCACATTTCTATTTTTCTTGCTCTAATTGATAGTTTTCAAGTGGGGTTGGGAAGGTTTTGATGCAGTCAACAATATATTCAGACACATCAACACTATTATTTAGTAGATCTTTGTGCACTTTTTTTGTTTTGTTCTGATCCCTATCAAGTATCCATGTGGCCGCTGCTTTTACATTGGCCCAATTGAGCTCCCGAATGTTCCTTACCAGATTATATTTTTGTTCTAATTCATCGGTATAACCTCGACCAGTTTCTGCGGCATAGACAGCAGGTACACCAAGCATTGCGCATTCTGATGCCATAGTTGCACTTTCGCCAATGAATCCACTACAAAATGCCATGACATGATGTATTTCTGCTGGGTTCCCTGAGTAGGCATATTGTCTCAGTTTTTCTGGTAGTAACGTCTCAGACGAAATAATTACTTTGCCATGTTCAGTTAACAGAGAAACTAATTTTTCAAGTAAATCAATATTCCAACCATTTTCGCCAAAATCATGGTTAGCTTGCCATGAAACAGTTCTTAATAAAAAGGTCTCCGCTTTGTCAGCGAGGCCATTGGCATAGGCGATTTTTCGATCAGGTTGAAAATATTTGGGATGAAGATAGGATAGTTCATGGTAGCCAGCATATTTGATATGTCTTTTATTAGGTAACCAGGATTGATAACATTGAGGCGTTATGACACAAGAAGCTAAAGGGTAGGTTAATGCATTTTGTAAAGTAGCATTTTCGGTATCATAAAAGACTAATGATGGAATGCCAGTTAATTTACCAACATGTGCTATAAAAATTCCACCAATGCTAGCCATAATATCAGGTTTAAATTTGCGTACTACTTGATAAAGGCGATAATCTTTTTGAATTAATTCTGTTAATAATGATAGTTTGCCTTTTTTGCCAATTGCTGAAAGTTCGATATGTTTGATATTAAGTGTGTTTAGTAATTCAACAGCCATTTCTTTATTACGGCTGGTAACAATAATCTCATGCCCTTGTTTGGAAAGAGATAGGATGGGATTATGGAAAAAATGTACATGTGCAGGATGATTGATGTCGAATAATATTTTCAAGATGCTACTTTTTAAGTGATTGAAAGTTATCTTCTGAACTTTTATAGTGTAATGAAGAAATTTGTTCAGAAATTAAACCCATTAAAAAAGTCAACAATGAAGATGTAAATAATAAAGCGCTCATATTTGTAAAGCGGTCTTGGGTTAAATAGGTATAACTGTAGTAACCTAGTCCTAAGCTAAAAAGGGAAAAACTGATGGGTAGAAATAGGCGCATCGGTGAAAATAATGCACCAATTTTTAGAATAATAATAAAAAAACGAGTGCCATCTTTGAAAAATTTAAGATGACTTTTACCTTCTCGTTTACCGGCCTCGATTTGAATATAGCTGACGGGAAATCCAGAGCGGAAAAAAGCCATTGTGCTAGTAGTCGGGTAGGAAAAGCCATTTGGTAGCAGGTAAAGAAATTTTCTGAATTTATCGGCTTTTACAGCACGAAAACCAGATGTCAAATCTTCAATTTTATGGCCAGTCATCAGGGATGCTAATTTATTGTAGAATGAATTGCCGAAGCGTCTGGCTAAAGATGCATGAGTATCTGCTTTTCTTGCTCCAATGACCATATCATATCCATGGCTGAGTTTTTCCAAAAACCTAGGGATATCTTGAGGGTTGTGTTGTCCGTCAGCATCCATAAAAATAATGATCTCACCTTGTGCCTGTCTTGCTCCCGTTTTAATTGCACCTCCATTACCAATACTGTATGCATGCGAAATAACTTTTACATTGTATTTTTCAATAATACTAGTGGTATTATCGGTAGATCCATCATCAATTACTAGTATTTCTGCTTTGGGATATAGAGTTATGAGTTTTGGTAGTAGTGTGTTTAATCCCTTGGCTTCGTTTTTTGCGGGTAAAACGATACTAATATTTGACGTAGTCATTATAAATCTTTTTTTGTTTTTGTTAATTTTGAATTGGCACGGATGACAAAATCTCCATAATCTAGCCGTGAATTATCTGCTACATGCTTGGCAGTGATGAATACAGAATATGCTTCTTGATAGCGTTTTAATTCAATCAACCAATCTATTTTTAAAAATAGTGGAATTGGGTTTCTTTTATCTTTTAAAAAACTACGTTGTAAGGCATCTAAGTATTTTTCCGTTTGTTTTAATTCATGATAATAATGAGCAAGGTAAAGCAACAACTTCTGTTCTGCAACATTGTTTATGATAGGGAGAAATAGTAATTTGTTAAGTAAAGTAATGAAATCTTCCTTATTGAAGTGGCATTCTTGGTCTAAGCCCAAATTAGCTAAATTAATTAATCCTT
>CAZWEA010000170.1:0-5489 GCA_964632635.1 uncultured Cocleimonas sp.
TAAACCCAAGAACTAGCACCTAAATTACTGCTTGATTGAAAATGTAACAATGCCACTATTATCTCTTCCCTTGCTTTAAACACTACTACGCCGCGCTACGCGAGGCTCTGCATACTTTTGATTCATGGTGAACCTAAAAAACCACACCCTCCTCACTTTTTGGCAGTTTTGTGTGAGTGTATTCCACTATATACTACGTCCCATATTAAACTTCTAAAAATCACTATGAAAAACTATATCGAAGAACTCACATGGCGTGGAATGATCCACGATGTTATGCCGGGTGCTGAAGAGCATCTTAATGAAGCGATGCGCTCAGCCTATGTGGGGTTTGATCCTACTGCTGATTCTTTGCATATTGGTAACTTGGTTCCTATTATGCTGTTGGCGCATTTTCAGCGCTGTGGGCATCGGCCTGTGGCGCTTGTGGGTGGTGCTACGGGGATGATTGGGGATCCTTCGGGAAAGTCGGCTGAGCGTAATTTATTGGATGAGAAGACCTTGCGTCATAATCAGGATGCGATTCAAAAGCAGTTGTCGCACTTTCTAGATTTTGATCAAAGCGGTGCTGAAAACAGTGCGGTGATGGTCAATAACTACGATTGGATGAAAGACTTTTCATTCCTCGAATTTATTCGTGATGTGGGAAAACACATTACCGTTAATTACATGATGGCGAAGGATTCAGTTAAAAACCGTATTACTTCTGATGGTGTCGATGATGGTGGTTCAGAAGGCATGAGCTTTACTGAGTTCACCTATCAATTGGTGCAGGGCTATGACTTTTTACATTTGTATCAAGATAAGAACTGTACTTTGCAAATGGGTGGGAGTGATCAGTGGGGTAATATCACCACGGGCACTGAGTTAGTCCGCAGAATAGGGCGGGGCAAAGCGTATGCTATTACTTGTCCTCTTATTACAAAAGCCGATGGTTCTAAATTTGGTAAGAGTGAAGGCGGAAATGTTTGGTTGGATGCAGCAAGAACATCACCTTACAAATTCTATCAATATTGGTTGAATTCTGGTGATGAAGACAGTGAAAAATACATTCGCATTTTTACCTTTATGCAAGAAGCAGATATTAATGAATTAATTGCTGAGCACAATGAAGCCAAACATTTACGTTTATTACAAAAACGTTTGGCGGCTGAAATTACGACGATGGTACATTCAGAAGCTGATTTAGAAAATGCAATGAAAGCCAGTTCTATTTTGTTTGGAAAATCAACGGGTGATGACCTTAAAGCGCTCGATGAACAAACCTTTCTTGATGTATTTGATGGTGTGCCACAGGCTGAAGTAGCAATGGCTGAGATTAATAAAGGCTACGATATTGTTGCAGCAATGGCGACAGATACTGAGTTTTTAAAATCAAATGGTGAAGTGCGCCGAGCGATTAAGCAAAATGCTATTTCTGTGAATAAAGAGAAAATTTCTGATGAAGAATATAAAATCACAGAAGCTGATTTGATTAATGATAAATTCGTTTTGTTACAGCGAGGTAAGAAGAATTACTTCGTATTGAGAGTGGTTTAGTTTGTTTATAGACTTTTCCATTCCTTATTCTATGTGTTGTTTTTTGAATATAGACCGATCATCAGATTTATTTGCGCTTAATAAGTTAATTTTATAATATCCGTCCCTCGCCTGATTCACCCCGTTAATCTGGCGCTATTAATGTAATAAGAAGCCTTTGCCGCTTAAGTTAGGCGCATAGGTTCCAATAAATTAAAAATAATAGGAACCCCGATATGAAAATTCAATCTTTACTTTTAGCTGTTTCTCTTTCTCTTGTTTCATTTTCTGCATCAGCAGAAACCGTCAACTTAAATAAAGCTAACGCTGCCGCGCTATCACATTATCTTTATGGAGTTGGTGATAAAAGAGCAAAAGAAATTGTTAAATACCGTAAGAGTCATAAGAAGTTTAAAAAGATTGCGGAAATCAAAGAAGTAAATGGTATCGGCGATACGATTTTCGATAAGATCAAATCAAGCCTATCATTAACTAAGGGCGTTACTTCTGCTCCAGCTAAGACAGCAAAGAAAGTTAAAAAAGTTAGCAGCAAGAAGAAGACTATGCTTAAGAAGGTAAAAAAAGCTAAGTAATCAAATCAAGATCTATAATAAAAAAACCAGACTAAGTTCTGGTTTTTTTATGCCTGCTTTTTGGGCAAAGTAAGGGACAAACTTCCCCCGCAATAATCAAATATGAATGAGAGCCAAAGGCAAGTCCTCCAGCATATTCCATATAAGAAATACATTTAGGTAATTTTATCAAGGTTGGTTGAATTAAAAGCGAAAAATATCCAAAGATAATTAAACTGCTAATGTAAATGAGGTTACATTTGTATGGCACCCCCCCCGTTATTTATACAATTGCTATTCACGGAGATCTCTCGCAAGCAAAGGTTTCTTTTAAATAGTGAACCAAATAAGCTAATGATAATCGAATGATCAATGCAGTTAATTTCAAAAAAATTATATAATTTCGATGTTCTTATAAGGAGAATAAAATTGAAGACAATTTTGATTAAATCACTATGTAGTATTTTTACGGCGACTGTGGCTATTAGCTTTACTGCCAGTGCTACATCATTTATACCCACTGAAGACATGGAAATGGATAAGGTAGTTTCAAAAGTTCTATTTAAAAAAGTTGATAGTAATAAAGATGATAAGGTTAGTTTTGAAGAGGTTTTTCAGTACCGAATAGAAGAAGATGAAAGACAGGCAGTATCGAGTGTTAATGACTTTTTTAAACGTTGTGATAAAAATAACGATGGCAAAGTGGGAGGTGATGAATTAGTAAAAGTTAATTTAGAAACCTATATGCCAGAGATTGCTGATGATGGTTGTACAGCGCCTGTTGAGATGCTGGATATGGTTGATTTCAATATGGATGGTTTTATTACTAGAGAGGAGATTCTGTCGACAGCAGGTCGCTATGGCAAGCCGCCACCAAAAATGAGAAAAAAACTTGAAGCGCAACAAAGCAAGAGAAAAAGAAAACAAGAACTTGAGCGATTTAAAGGCTGTGATAAAAGTAAAGATCAGTTCCTATCATTCCGTGAGGCAGCATCAATGGAATGTGGTATGTACACCGAAATATTTGATCTACGAGATAAAGATGGTGACCAGCTTATTTCACAAGAAGAAATGCTTCTCGTAATTGAAGAGCCTGCTTTTCCTGTAGAGCCTATGCTGATAGAAGACAAAAGTAAGATGCTTCCATTGGATGTATTACTAGGTGCTTTTTACCGTTGTGATGAAAATGAAAATGAGAAACTGGAACTTTCTGAAACGGTATCAAAGTCATGTGAGGTTGATATGGTGTTTTTTAATAGTGTCGACTTTAATGCTGATGGTGCTGTTGATGAGAAAGAGATGAATAAAAAGCGCATGAAGCAAAGCTTTGACAAAATGGATGCTGATAATAATGGCTACTTAAGTATAAAAGAATTTAAGGCGAATCAAATTCGATATTTATAAGTTCTTTGACCATTTAAAACTACAAAAAAAAGGGGGAATATGTTTTTATAGTGCTTAGCTAAACCCATAAATATATATGGCACCCCCCCCTTTTTTTAACAATTGGTTACTATGTCAATAAAGCAGCTCCCTTCGCACTTAGTAAATCAGATTGCCGCAGGCGAAGTCGTTGAACGCCCTGCTTCTGTGGTTAAGGAGCTGCTAGAAAACTCTATTGATGCAGGCTCCACAAAAATAGAGATAGATATTGAACAAGGTGGTGTTAAACGCATTCGGATTCGTGATAACGGCAAGGGGATTCCCAAAGGTGAATTAGCGTTAGCGCTCAGTCGGCATGCTACCAGCAAAATAGAATCACTCGATGATTTAGAGCATGTTGCCTCATTAGGTTTTCGAGGTGAGGCGTTACCGAGCATTGCATCTGTTTCACGAATGACTGTGAGTTCACGAACAGAAGATTGTGAACAAGGTTGGCAGCTGATGGATGATGGGCAGGAAATATTTTCTGATCCAGAGCCTACGGCACATGCCAAAGGCACCACTATTGATGTGCGTGATTTATTTTATAATGTTCCTGCTCGTCGTAAGTTTCTAAAGACTGAAAATACAGAATTTAAACACCTGCAAGATGTGGTTAAAAAAATCTCGCTGAGCAACTTCCAAATTGCAATAAGTTTGCGTCATGGTCAACGTAGCGTGTTGGCGCTACAGCCTGCAAAAGAAAAGGCAGGTGCAGACAGACGTGTTGCAGAAATATGTGGCCCTGCATTTATGGAGCAGTCGCTATATCTTGATTACGAGGCCGCAGGCTTAAAGCTTTGGGGTTGGGTTGGTCTGCCGACATTCTCACGCTCACAAGCAGATCTGCAATACTTCTATGTGAATGGTCGCATCATTCGCGATCGTATTGTCACCCATGCGGTACGCCAAGCGTATAGCGATGTTCTCTATCATGGGCGGCATCCTGCCTATGTGTTATTTTTAGAAATAGCACCAGAAAAAGTAGATGTTAATGCACACCCAACAAAACACGAAGTGCGTTTTCGTGAAGCACGATTAGTGCATGATTTTTTATATCGAACATTGCACCAAGCACTCGCAGATGTGAGGCCAAATGATACCCAAGATGCCCCTGAAATACCTTCACAGCAACAACCTAATAGTGCATCTTTTCAATACCAAACGAACCAACAAAAACTCAACATACCTGTTTCAAATAATATACCCGCAAGTCAAGTTGCCGAACAAATGGCAATTTACGGACGGATGCATGAAGCAGGTAATCCAATAACAGCTGCTACAGCAGAAGGTGTTACAAGACAGCCACCCTTATCAGATGATTTTGTAAAAAGAATGGCACCACAAGTGACCGCATCAATGCCCGTGGATACATCATCAAGCACAGGAGAAACTCCACCACTAGGCTTTGCAGTCGCACAACTACATGGAATTTATATTCTCGCAGAAAATGCCGAAGGTTTAGTGGTGGTAGATATGCACGCCGCGCACGAGCGCATCACCTATGAACACTTAAAGAAAAGCATGGCAAATGATAATGTGCGCTCACAGCCCATGCTTGTGCCACAATCTTTAGCCGTCAGTCAAAAAGAGGCAGACTGCTCTGAAGAATTTTCCGAAACCTTTCAAAAGTTAGGCTTTGAGCTAAATCGTTTATCACCAGAGCAAGTCACCATTCGCGCCGTACCAAGTTTATTAAAAGACTCTAATGTGGAACAACTCGTGCGCGATGTACTTTCTGACCTGTTAGAACACGGCAGTAGCCAACGGATTGAACAGGAAATGAATGAAATATTATCAACAATGGCATGTCATGGTTCAGTACGAGCTAATCATCGTCTAACCATTCCTGAGATGAATGCGCTGTTAAGAGACATGGAACGAACAGAACGCAGTGGACAGTGTAATCATGGACGACCGACTTGGACGCAGATGAGTATTGATCAGTTGGATAAACTCTTTATGCGGGGTCAATAG
>CAZWEA010000171.1:0-2158 GCA_964632635.1 uncultured Cocleimonas sp.
GCTACCAGCTGAAGCTGGGGGTTTTAACCCTCCCAAGAGGAGACAATAAAAGCCGCCTAAATTATCGTAGTGAGTTAAGTATTCAGGTTGTCAATTTGTAACCATTCTGATCGAAGATCTAATTCTAGGTTTTCCTATTCACCCTGCCAATGATCCAGACAATCCACTAAATTATTCTGACATTATTGACCACTTTTGGATTAATAGGATATTTCGCCATTTCACCTGAGAAGGGTTCAAGCAGGCGTTTTACTTGCTCATAATCATCCTGAAGCCATGTATTCTGATCATTTTCTGTAAAAAAAATGGCTGTTTATCCTGCTCAGCCCAGGTTATCGGTATTGTTGCCTTAACCAATCACTCCACTAGGAGGAAGCAAAGTGCCACCCAAAAGCCAAACCGATAGACATTAATATTTTTATCTTTCGGCCAAAAAAATTGATTAAAACAAAATATTTACTATGCTTGATAAGGATAAGTTAAGCATCATGAGGATGCACTGAGAAATAGAAGGAGAAAATAAATGAAATATGTGTACCTTGCCTTGAATTGGGGTTTTGGTGTCTTGTTCTTGTTGATTGGTATAGTTATTACTATTGAAGATCAATTGTCTGGATTGTCACTTATTTTATTATCTCTATTATTGCTTCCACCAGTTAGAAATTTTGTTCACTCAAATACAAAAAAAGAACTCCCGCTAAAGATTAGAGGTGTCGCAATATTTGTATTGCTTATAGCGTTTGGTATTTTTTCTGGTCAAAGCCAAGACCGAAAAGCTCAAGAGGTAGCTGCACTGGAAGCACAAAAGAATGCAAAAAAAATTGCTGCTATTCAGCAAAAAAAAATAGACTATTTCAATAACAATTCATTCACGATATTAAGACAAATTAGAACAACATTAAACAACGCTAACTACAAAGAAGTTGTATCACTATCTGCAAAATACCTACCCTCAAAAAACAAAGAATTAATTGATTTATATGGTGAAGCTAGTTCTAAGTTGGCAGCCATTGCATCAGCAGAAAAAATGGCGAAGGAAAAAGCTGAACGAGTGCTAAAGACAAAAGAAATACTTGCAAATCTAAGGGGTATTCCGGCATCACAGTACGAAAGGAATAGGAATTTTTATAAACAACTTGTTGCTTACAATCCTGGCGTTGGTAAATATAAAGAGAAACTCAGCTATTACTCAATAAAAGCCAAAGAAGCGAAAGAAATAGAACGCATCAAAAATGAGCAAAATAAAAAGGAGCGAGAACTACAACGCTTGGGGCTAAAGTGGAATTATTCCGAACAGCAGGAATCGATGGGCAGAGGTACGGTTAAGAGGGCATGGGTCAGTTCATTAAACAAGGTGCAGTTTGATTTTCCATATCAAGGAAAGCAACGAGCTACTCTATCCCTGCGTGCACATCCAAAGTACGGTAAAGATATTATTCTTAGTGTTGAAAAGGGGCAATTCTTGTGCGGTATTAATAGTTGTAAGGTATCTGCCCGTTTTAACACCGGTAAGCCCAAAGTATACACAGCGGGTGGTGCAGCAGATCACACTACAACAACCTTATTCATAAGTGATTTCAGTCGCTTTCTAGCCAATACACGTAAATCTAAAACTGTGTTTGTCGAGGCCCTGTTCTTTAAAGAAGGTGAGCGCGTTTTTGAATTCGACGTATCGGGCCTCAAATGGTAGCTCAAGGAATGGTTCTCTTTAGTTTTTCTGGGAAAAAAATATGAAATTAATTTTCTGTCAAATAATTTTAACCTTATCTGTAGTTGCTTGTACAAGTACATCAGGCGTTATCCCTGATGGGCGCGATTCTTACCGGATAGTACATACAGGAGATACTGGATTTACAAATTCAAATACTTTACAAAAAAATGCGTATGGTGAAGCATCTAAATTTTGCCGCGATAAGGGTAAAGTTGTAGAAACTAAGCACTTAGAATCAAAACAGGCTCGTCCAATGGGTGGATGGCCGGAGGCTACTCTAATCTTTAGGTGCGTTACTCGTAACGAATAATGTAATTCAGCAGTGAACTTTTCCTGTTTCAGCTGTTGTAAGTATCCAAATGCAAATATTATTATTTAGAAATATCGATAAATAGTGCTTGTAAAAATACGCCGAGAGCTAGCAATTTATGGATACTATTTGACATC
>CAZWEA010000171.1:2258-5450 GCA_964632635.1 uncultured Cocleimonas sp.
AATTAATGTTGATGTTTATTATGAATATGAAATGAAGTTGAGTAATGGTCGTCTATTAAGTCAAAATGACTGGAACAACTATTTAAAACCGTTTATAGAAGACTATTCACAAGATCAAGCAGATATCATAATAAATGGGATAACCAGATATTTTTGGGAATATGACAAAGTAGATAAAAAAATTAAATTTGAGCCTTTGAGATACATAAGCGGACCTTACTCTAATTCAAAATACGTATCTATGCAGGGGGCTATTGAAAAAGATAAGTTTACTGGTCTCATTAAATTCAAATATTACGGACCATCTTGGATATTCGCTAAAAGCATTAAGGTAGTTGCCGATGATTTTACATGGCAATCTCCTAAGCTAGAGTTTTATAGAGATAACTATCGAGGTAATGTATGGGAATACGCTTATCTCAATATATCAAATCCTGAGCATCGTTCTTTAGCTGAAAATATAGCATCTTCCAAAGAAGTAATTATTCGTTTTCAAGGTAGACAATATTACTCTGACTTATCTTTGTCTTCCCGAATGAAAGAAGATTTATTAGCAATGATAAAAGTCATTGATGTCGTTAGCGGAAATTAAACCTAGTCGGGCATAGTGTATGGACTGTTTTCTTTCCAGCCCTCCCCACACCACCTATAAATTCAATTAATCTCATTCCTTACCTCTCGCATCATCCTATTATGGGATGCTAATAATGCCTCAAGTTTCCTAGTCATTGCACTACGGCAACCATGCTTTAAAGCATTCATTTTTGACTTGCTTTTCCCCTCATTCGTCCTTGCACCGCATGACTTCTCCCACGGTTTCCAGGTCTTGATTAGTTCCGATTGGTGCTTTCGTCTCTCTGGTGTCCAGTCGTTCGCCATGGGTTTTTTCCAATAGTTCGTTTGCAGGATTACTTAAATTTTTTGAGTTTTCACCCTGATTAATTTGCTGATTAACAGCATTGTTTTGTTGTTTAACGAATGTAGCTCGCTTTGGGTTTCTCATTTCTGAAAGAGTAGCGACAGTAGACCTACATTGATTTTGTGCTTTCAATGCAAACCGAGCAAATAATTCTATGTGATCTGGATTTGTCGTACTACTTATCCTAGAAGCCATCGTCAAAAATAAATGTTGTAATGAATAGGTCTGACAAACAAGCATTTCCTCAAGGTTAGATAAGTTTCCATTCTTCACTTTGTTAGAGACAGTTTTCATAGTCTCAATTAAGGATTTTAAATCTATCTGAATATCTTCTCCAAGGTCGTTCTGTCCAAAGCTCGAATTTTGGTGAAGGCTTCGTATAACATTGCCATTTACCGTAGGAGATGACATCATATTTATTCCCATAAATTGATCAAATAATTTTGCTTGCTCTTCTTTTTCAGCATTACTCATTTTATTTTTTGTAACAGCCATATTATTAAGCCTCCAGCCTTACATTTTGATATTTTATTTTTTCAACTCAATACTTGATGGAACAATTTGCCTTTTTGCATTATCCCAAGCACCTATACATAAATCGCCTTTAATACCAGTCAGTTTGACTTTTTGACCTGTACGATAATTTAATAATTGACTAGCAAGATGTGCATTTGCTCTAACGCGCCATGTACGTTTACTACTATCTACGATTAATGCAGAAACTACAAACTCATTTCGTAATTCCATGATAAATTTCATTTGTACTGGTTCTGTCGTCAATATTCCAATGACTGTTCCAACACCTGGGTTATGTGTCCAAATCATGCCGCCAGATTACCGCTTCAATGTTCATTAATTAACCTGTATAGAGTGGTAATGTAGGTGTGGTGCCTTTTATGGACTTCTGGATTTAATAAGCCACTGATTCTTCGTTATTCCAAGTCCATTTTAAGGACTTCTAGCCTTATTAGCTGAATTACAAGTCCGTTTAAAGGGCTTATAACCTACTTGAAAGTCCCTCTAATACACCGGTAGTGTTAATTTATAGCCTTCCATTTTTCCCAGTTATTTGAGGGTGGTTTAAAATCAAATGGTAGCCAAGTGAGCCTCCATGATCTAGTTTTACTTTGTGTTCTGCTACTAAATATCGATTGTTCCACACATACAAGAAAGCCACGTTCAATTAGCTGGTTAAATGCTTTCATAGCCGTTTTCCTATTACAGACTAATCTTTTTCCAGCTTCACGAACCCCATAATCTACGGGCTTATCAGGTCGCCATTGAACCTGCAATAATGTCATTAAAGCTCTTGCATAGGTTGAAAGTGTTTGATAATTTTCAGACTCAATTAACTGCCTACGCAAAACAATAGTTCCTCCACGCTTATCAAACGGTAGGCTTTGTTTTTTGCCTGCCATAACTAACAGTCGAGTATTTTAGTTTTACTTGATGTAAACGCATTCAACTCACTTTTAAGTTCCCGATAGATTTTTTTGTATATCTGCTTACTATCTATACCTTTTGTTAAAATATCCACAGCCATCAATTCAATCGTTTGTAGTTCTGATAATTGCACAGCAGTTAAAAGGTCGCGTAGCGCACTAGCTTTTGGCTCAACCACTAAAAAACTCTTATAAATTTGGCTGGTTATTATTGAATAATATTGATCAGCACCCTGGCTACCATTAGCTTTTGCATAATTTATATATCGACTTATCGCATCAGTTAGTATTTTTCGTGCATCTCTACCCTCTGAACGCATTAATTGAAATGCCACCGTTTCTCGTACTTTAGATTGTTTAGCTAATAGTTTTTCCAGTAACATAAATTCATCAACTAAAACCCTTTGCCCTTCTCTGGATTTTCGTCCTCCAATAAAAGGCATAGCCTTTAAAAAACCGCCTTTATTCAACTCTATGCAGCGATATTTTTTACCTCTAACTGTAAAATCTGACTCACTGAATTCAGAGGTCGAGATAGTGCGATCTAAAATTAAAGAATTTATCGTTTGCATAACTTTGTCATGAGGCCGACCAAAAACATCAGCAATATTTCTTGTATCAATATTGGCCTCTTGGCTTCTAATAACTAAGTGTGTTAAATTGTCTCTTGGTATAATTTCTTTGCTAGATATGTTGCCCGTGTCGGTACGGGCTTCTTCTATTGTCATCTTTATCACCTGTCTGTAATAAAACCAAGCTCCCTTTTTATCTCTGCGTTTTTATTCGGTTTGCCATCGGTTGAACGCTTTTTACGTATTAATTTACGTAGTT
>CAZWEA010000172.1:0-5418 GCA_964632635.1 uncultured Cocleimonas sp.
GATAAATTAACCAGTAAATTTCAGATGGCTTTGCAAGAAGCACAATCTCTTGCCTTGGGTAAAGATCATCAAATTATAGAACCCGTGCATTTAATGATTGCATTATTAGATCAGGAAGGGGGTTCTACGCGTGGATTATTGACAAATGCCAATGTCAATGTTAACCAGTTACGTTCAGCATTAGGTAATGCTTTAGATCGTTTGCCTACAGTTTCTGGTGGGGATGCAGGAGAAGTCAGTATCTCTAATATATTACGCAAGTTATTTAATGTCACTGATAAACTGGCTCAAAAAAGAAATGACCAATATATTTCATCCGAACTCTTTGTGCTTGCTGTAGTAGATTGCAATGATGAAACAGGAAAAATTCTGAAACAGGCTGGTGCTACTAAAGCAGCGATTGAACAAGCCATTGATCAAATGCGTGGAGGCGAAGCCGTTAATGATCCTAATGCAGAAGATCAGCGTGAAGCATTAAAAAAATACACTATAGATTTGACTGAGCGTGCAGAACAAGGAAAACTCGATCCTATTATTGGGCGGGATGATGAGATTCGTCGTATGGCGCAGATATTACAACGCCGTACTAAAAATAATCCTGTAATGATTGGTGAACCTGGTGTGGGTAAAACTGCCTTGGTAGAAGGTTTGGCACAGCGTATTGTTAATGGTGAAGTACCTGAAAGCATGAAAAATAAGCGCTTATTATCACTGGATTTAGCTGCTTTATTGGCAGGTGCTAAGTATCGTGGTGATTTTGAAGAACGTTTAAAAGCGGTGTTAAATGATGTGGCAAAAGCCAGTGGTAATATCATTCTATTCATTGATGAGTTGCACACTATGGTGGGCGCAGGTAAAACCGATGGTGCGATGGATGCGGGAAATATGTTAAAACCCGCATTGGCACGAGGTGAATTGCATTGTATAGGTGCGACCACTTTAGATGAATACCGAAAGTATATTGAGAAAGATGCGGCTTTGGAACGTCGTTTCCAAAAAGTACTGGTGGGTGAACCTACGGTTGAAGATACCATTGGTATTTTGCGTGGTCTGAAAGAGCGATATGAAGTCCATCATGGCATAGATATTACCGACCCTGCTATTATCGCCGCTGCAACTTTATCGCAGCGTTATATTACTGACAGGCAATTGCCCGATAAGGCCATTGATTTAATCGATGAGGCAGCATCACGCATTCGAATGGAAATCGATTCCAAGCCTGAAGTGATGGATAAACTTGAGCGTCGCTTGATTCAATTAAAAATTGAACGGGAAGCATTGAAAAAAGAATCAGATGATGCTTCTGTCAAACGACGGGACGAGTTGGAAAAAAAGATTGTTGAGTTAGAAAAGGAATATGCTGATTTAGAAGAAATCTGGAAAGCTGAAAAAGCGACGGTACAGGGCTCTGCACATATTAAAGAAGCCTTGGAACAAGTAAAAATAGAGTTGGAAACAGCGCGTAGAGCAGGTGATTTACAGCGCATGTCCGAACTTCAATATGGTCGTATTCCAGAGCTTGAAAGACAACTTGAGCAAGCTTCTGCCACTGAAACCACTGAGTTTAAGTTATTGCGAAATAAAGTAGGTGAAGAAGAAATTGCAGAAGTGGTTGCCCATTGGACAGGTATCCCGGTGTCTAAAATGCTGGAAGGTGAGCGTGATAAATTACTCAGAATGGAGGCTGAATTAGCACAACGGGTAATTGGTCAGGAAGAAGCTGTGACAGCTGTTTCCAATGCAATCAGGCGGTCACGTGCAGGATTGTCGGAGTCTAACCGTCCTAACGGTTCTTTTTTGTTTTTAGGGCCAACAGGGGTAGGGAAAACCGAGCTAAGTAAAACACTGGCTAACTTTCTATTTGATACTGAAGAGGCGATGGTACGGATTGATATGTCTGAGTTTATGGAAAAACATTCAGTGGCACGATTGATTGGTGCACCTCCAGGCTATGTGGGATATGAAGAAGGCGGTTACTTAACTGAGGCGGTTAGGCGCAAACCTTATTCTGTTATTTTGCTGGATGAGGTGGAAAAAGCACATGCGGATGTATTTAATGTGTTATTGCAAGTATTAGATGATGGCCGTTTAACCGATGGGCAAGGGCGGACTGTCGATTTTCGTAATACCGTCATTATCATGACCTCTAACCTGGGTTCTCATGTCATACAGGAAATGGCACAAGAAGGGGATTATGACAAAATGAAAGCGGCTGTAATGGACATAGTTGGCTCGCATTTTAGACCTGAATTTATTAACCGGGTTGATGATGCGGTGGTGTTTAGACCGTTAGATAAGGAGGCAATACGACAAGTTGCAAAAATACAGCTTTCTAATTTGCAACAGCGCTTGGCTGATAGAGAAATACAACTTAATGTGTCTGAAGCTGCACTGGATCAATTGAGCGAAGCAGGGTTTGACCCTGTATTTGGTGCAAGACCCTTAAAAAGGGCAATTCAAACCAATATAGAAAATCCTTTAGCGCAAGAGATGTTAAGCGGTAAATTTGTACCAGGCGATAGTATTGAGGTAAATGTAGAACAAGGCAGGTTTACATTTAATAACTAACGCACACAGAATAAGTTGAGTAATTGGCGAAGTAGTTTGTTTGTATTCAAGGCGTTGAAATGGGCGCGTAGCAGGGCTATGCAACCATTTCTACAACAAAGAAGACGGACAAGATACAAAGCCAATTGTTCAAGTTGTTCTGTGCATGTTTCTAAGAAAAAGTAGGAGGGGCTTTAGCCGCGACTAAAGACCCTCCAACCATGGTAATAATCATTTATCATATCCCTTGAATAAAACTTAATAAACCCTATTTTACAATGCTTATTATTGATACAAAAATTACCTTAGGAATGGGCAGGAAATAAATTGAGCAAATAGCGAAAGATTTTTGTTCATCATCAAGGCGCACAAATATGAGCATAGCAGGCTATGTGATTGTTTGTGCAACGCAGAGGATGGGCAAAAAGATAAGCTAGTTGCTCAAGTTATTTCGTGCACATTCCTAAGGCATAATATTCGTTAAATATTTTCTAGTATTTGTCTTCTAATGGTAGCCTATTCTACATCAATGAAAAGCATTCCATGCTTTTAAATATTGGCATTATATTTTCCCATAGCAAAGAAATTAAACAGGAATGTCCTTCCTATTTAATTTCTTTACCCTTGAATGTGTCACTTCATTACCGATAACAAGCCGTGTTTAAGTCACAAATTCAAATTCCGATCAAAATCTAAAATAGAAGCCCGCTGAATAATCCGTATTTGCTCTCGTTAACATGTTGTCATTTGTATAATAACTTTGATTATCTGTATATGACTGATAATTATGCTTATACTCCCGATCATCATATCTTCCTCTATGCGCATAACGGTCATTATGCTTCAAGATTCTTATTTTCTTGCTAACATAGTCCAAATATTCCATTACACATCTTTTATCTGCATAACTTAAATAATGATGCCGACTTATATGTCTGATTTGTTTTGCTACATGCCTTTGTTCACGGCGTAATTTTTTAACTTCTCTATGTGTTAACTGCCCTTTATGTACCCCCCTCTCAATACGTGAATCCTGTCTATGCTGGCGACGCTGCACATCTTGCCAAAAATATGAATTATTATACCCTCGATCTCGATGTTCAGAATGTTCCCATTCTTTTGCATGACTAGCCCAAGGAAAAGACATTAATATAATTGCTAGAGCTAACATTTTCATAACTTTCTCCTACTGTTTCAGTGTTGTTTTATGTTGGGTTTAGAATATCGTACTGACACTGAATAATAACTGAACAACGTTTAATTAAAATCAAAAAAAACCTCCTTAGGCGATGCCAAAGGAGGTTGAGCTTTGCAGTATTAACTATCTGCTTTCACAACGAGGAGGTAATGAAACGAGTTAATTTAATCTTTCTGTTAAAAACATATTACTAAACAAGGCGGCTGCACCAAACATAACTGTTGAAATAATAAATGCGCCTGAAATAAATCCCCACATTCCTGTAATGAATAGTAATCCAATCGCTATATCTTTTTTCTTGTCTGCCATATCTGTTATAAAACCGTGTCGCCTATAAGATTAAATGTATTAAAGGTAAATAAAACCACCTTAAAGTTGCTGCATAGTCTACCTGTTATCTGTACTTAAACAATACAGCCTATTATTGATTTATTATTTCCTTTTTGTTTACAATGTACCGTATTCGGCCTCTTCCCTAAGCTTTAAAGTCTCTTTTGTAAAGTATTGCAAAATGCGCTCAATTTAAGCGATAATGGTCTGTTACACTATATTAATGCGCAACACAATAGACAACCGCTTGTCTAAGTGGATTGTATATTTTGGAAGATACTATGAAAAAAACGATGTACGAAAAGATCTGGGACAGCCATCTTGTGGTTGAAGCGCCAGGTCAAGCCCCTTTGCTTTATGTTGATCGTCATTTGATGCATGAAGTGACCAGTCCTCAAGCATTTGAAGGATTAAGACTTGCTAATCGTAAGGTGCGTAACCCTCATAGTATTTTAGCGACAATGGATCACTGTGTTCCAACTAAAGACAGGGATTTACCTATTGCTGACCCTATTGCAAAAAAACAAATAGAAACCATGGCAGATAACTGCCAGGAAAATGGGCTTAACCTTTATGATATGAAAAACCCCAATAATGGTGTTATTCATATTGTTGTACCAGAACATGGTTTTGTTCACCCAGGCATGGTAGTTGTTTGTGGTGACAGCCACACTGCAACTCACGGTGCATTTGGTGCACTCGCTTTTGGAATCGGCACGTCAGAAGTAGAACATGTAATGGCAACTCAAACATTGCCCCAAATGAAATCAAAAACCATGCTGATCCGCATTGATGGTGCTCTGTCAAAATTTGCTTCAGCAAAAGATATTGCTCTGGCCATTACTGGTAAAATCGGTACCGCTGGTGGAACGGGCCATGTTATCGAATACGCAGGTGAAGCTATTAGCAAGCTGTCTATCGAAGGTCGAATGACACTTTGCAACATGGCGATTGAAGCCGGTGCCAGAGCCGGTTTAGTTGCTCCTGACCAAAAAACATTTGACTACTTACAAGGCCGTGAGTTCGCACCTTCAGGTGAAAACTGGGATAAAGCGCTCGCTTACTGGAAAAGTTTGCCTGGTGATGAAGGTGCAGAATTTGATACTATTGTTACATTGAATGCCGCTGATATTGAACCTCAAGTAACCTGGGGAACATCACCCGAACAGGTAACAGGCATTACCAATGTCATCCCTGCCCCAGAGGATTTTGACGATGAAATCAAACGTCAAGCCTGTGAAAATGCTTTAAATTATATGGGTCTAAAAGCGCATACAAAAATCACTGCCATTCCTGTTGATCTGGTTTTTATTGGCTCCTGCACCAATGGTCGTATTGAAGAT
>CAZWEA010000173.1:0-5388 GCA_964632635.1 uncultured Cocleimonas sp.
CTTTTGTGAGCTAGATGTGGGAGCAATAGTTTCAAAGGCATACGTATATAATGTGAGCGAACATACAGTAGCCATCTGGCTATAGCTACTTTTATTGTGGGATGATCTGGGTGTTCGGGCAATATTGCCAATGGCACAAGACTATCCATGAGAATCCTAATAATAAAAGAGGGAGCACCCGTTTTATCCTGTAGAATTTTTGCCGGAATAGTGGTTCCAAGTAGTCTGTGGGTGTAACGAAGTGCATAGAAGAGTGGTCGTTGTAGTTGCAGTTTCTGCGCGCGCTTGATGAGGTTGGATAAAAAATCTGGATCAGTACTACTGAAGTGGAGTAGAAGTTGATCGAGGTCAACTAAATCTTTTAGTTTATTGTCCAAGCCTGAATCATAAAATAGATGGGTTGCGCTATGCAGGGTCATATCACAGGGTGCAAGGATTTTAAAACCATATTGACCTGAATCAACAGCATTTTCAAAGAACTTGCTTGGGTCAGGGTGTAAGCGACTAGTCATCGGTAAAATAGTATGATGAATGTCAACTTCTATAGTTCGAGTAATATGCTTTAGTGGAGGTATTTCATGCATCCAGTCTCGATAATAATGCTGGTCGTACTCATCCTGATTTTCTGATTGCCAATCCAGTTTTAACAGAATTCGTTCTATATCCTTGATAGCATCTTTTTTAACAAGAATATCTATATCTGCAAACATTCTACTCTGGGAAAACGGCAGATGGCCAAGAAGATAGGCGCCGCCTTTCAGTACTATAATTTCAATATCAGATTCTAGTAAAGCACGCCATAACCGATTTAATTCCCACAATGCAGAACGTTTTCTATACTCGACTATCGTTTTAGCTGATGTAATATTATCTATTATTTTTTTGGGTAAATAATTTTGAAGTTTGTTTTGTTGAATAACCCAGTCTACATGAGCGAGCAGAGAGGTGCTTTTTGAAACTCGATAGAGAATTGACCATTGCTGATTATTATAAGACTGGACAATACTAGGGTTTCGCAAAAAATCCAGCAATAACGAGCGCTGATTAGGTAAACGTCGGTTAAGCATCATCTGCCAATTGATTCAGCCGTGAAATTACTTCATCTAAATCTCCATACGTTAAATTAAAGCTTTCGCATTTATTTACCAAGTTGGTTACTAAGTCAAAACCAGTTTCTCCATGTAGCTCATAGTTAAAAGCGTTGGATGCTAATTTGAGCAATGTGTATGATTTTGCTAAAGGTGTCAAGGTAAGTGACGATTGAGATTGATATTCCGGGAAAATTATCCAGTTAGGGTTACCTGTTTCATCTTGCTTTTCGATACTTGTGGTCTGCGACCTTAGATGACCGATAGTACCTTTTCGGGTGTTTAAAAATAAAGGTCCAATGAAAACGTCGGGCGAAAATTTACGTATGACCTCAATTGATTCGTTTTTTAATGGAGTTGGCCTAGGTAAGGGTATAATGCAGCCATCTTCCGGTCTAATTAGACAAAATTCATCGGACAAGAATCGCCAGCCCTTAAGGCCAAGTGCTGCAGCTAAGGTGCTTTTTCCTGACCCGGGTAAAGCAGGTAGAATTAAGCACTTTCGGTTCTTTTCCACTACCGCTGCATGTAACATTAAAAATTGTTGGCTATTGCGTGCAATACACCAATTGAACCCCCACTCAAATAAAAGCATGGCGTATGAAGTAGAGAAAGGAGAAAATGGTTTTTGACCATCGACACAGAAAGTAATTTGAGGTCTTAACCAGCGACGAATATTTCTGGGAGGAAGGAGATCAATATGGAAATCTGTCAGGCTTTCTGGCGAGGTGATAGGAAAATCAAGATATAAATCACGAAAGGTACTAATAAAATCTTTGCTCTTAGTGCGAAGCCTTACGGTAAAAGGGCCAACATCAAATTTGATACCTTTGCTACTGGATGCTTGTTTTAGTAGGCTATTTAGAGAATAGTCTCCAAGTTTCATTTAATATAGGGTTCTATGAGACCAATATTATCAAACTGGTTGATAAGGTTCATTATTTGGGTGGACAAGTGTTCGCGATCTTCAATTTCGTAAAATGTATACATCCGATCACTTAATGTTTCAATGGTAAATGGCTGCTGAATCAAATCTAATGCAGCCATTGCAAAGCCATCTAATTGGTGCGTTTCACCCGATTGTGGATTGAAGATAACTGCATGCTCTCCCCATTTTTCAACACGAAGTTTTGAGTAGTTATGTGCGTGCCATTTGACGGTTAAAGAGCTATCTGTCACTAAGTAAATGATTTATAAAGCTTGAATTACCGAACTATAGCTTGAATTACCGAATTGTAGCAAGAGGAGGTCATAAACGGAAGGGCCCCTGAACTATCACGACCTATAACGCCGCTAAATTTTCCTTCTGGTGTGAGATGAACCAAAACTAAGCACGGAAATTCGTTGGAGTCTGGTATATATTCTTTCACGTCAGGATTATTAGCCCAAAACTCAACGACCAACACTGTTGAGCCGTCATCCTTAGTTTTGGTAATAAAAGGAGCGCCAGTGACATTACTTTTATGCACCTGATACCACTTTTCAGGACCAGAAGAGCGTGGGTCAAGGTATACCAGCCCAATTCCTGAATAATATCTTCCTTTTGTTATAGTTCTTGTCCAACCATCACCGGCTCTTACCATTGTAGGCGGATGTGTGGCTGGCCTTTGGGTATTACATATAGGTATTGTACTAAGTGCCGCAAATGCAGATCCACTATTCAAAGTTAAAACCATTGGCATAGCAGTCGCTGAACCCTTTATTATCGCTCTCCGCTTTGGAGAGACATTTTTTTTGTCCGATTTTTCTTGATTTGATAAGCCCATATCTGATCACTCCACCATTAAATTAATCCAATAAAACCCCGAATAATATATAAAACTTATGGTCGGGATTATAGTGTGTACAGTAGCCTTTTGCAAATTAAGCGTAAATTAAGCAGTTATGTTTAGGCTGGTAAAATAGGGTGTTTTGTTCATGATGCAGGAATGAAAGCCATCATAAACATTTTAAAATATACAAAAACTCTATTAATCATATTCTTGCAGAGTGTTTTAACGCCATCCACATTTGGTGTGCTGTTCACAAATGGGGTGCGCTATGAGTTTATCTTTACAGTATTATAGCAATTACACCGCAAGTTATTATTTTATATCAGTTTTTTGGTGAATTATAGAGTGGGCAAAGATAATATACTGTGGAGATTGTTTTGGGTTTTAAGATGGGCTAGAGCACCACTATTAATGACTACAATGGGGTGGTAACATTATTATCGTATTCTTTAAACCTACATTTAATTACTCAAGCACATTCATAACATGATCAGACCATTGATAGTTCACATAATATACAGCTTAGATATTGGCGGCCTGGAGATGGTTTTAGTGAATTTAATTAATACTTTACCTAATGATTCTTTCCGGCACAAAATAATAGCGTTAACCGATGCAAATTCGGTCATGATTGAAAAAATTCAAGTGCCTGATGTTGAAGTTTTTTGTCTTTATAAACCGAAAGGAAATCATCCGAAAATCCATTTGAAAATAGCTGGAATATTATATAAATTGAGACCCGATATTGTGCATACTTACAATATTACCGCTCTTGAATTTCAATTCATCGCCTGGTTATTGCGTATCCCCAAACGTATTCATGCTGAACATGGTCGGGATATATTCGATATTGATGGTTCCAATACTAAGTATCAATGGTTACGACGGATTTTAAATCCTTTTATACATACTTGGATACCGGTGTCTAAAGAGCTTAAGGACTGGCTGATTGAAATAGTTAGAATTAGTCAGGATAAAGTACAGTTAATTTATAATGGTATTGATCTTGATAAATTCCAACCGCGATCTAAAACAGCTAAGAATAAACTTATTCGGATTGGTACGGTAGGCCGCCTGGCTCCTGTTAAAGATCAGCGCACCCTGGTTCAGGCTATAGCTCTGTTATGTAAGCAGGCTCCTCATATTGCAGATAAGCTCGAGCTCATCATCGTTGGCGAAGGTGAAATGCGCCAAACCTTAGAGGATGCGATTGAAGAAAATAATTTACAGAATTGTGTTCATTTATTAGGTGCTCGTATGGATGTTGAGCAGTTGCTGCAGACATTTGATGTGTTCGTGCTACCTTCATTAACAGAAGGTATAGCGCTAACCCTGCTAGAAGCTATGGCAAATGCTTTGCCTGTGGTTGCAACTAATAGCGGTGGTAATCCCGAATTGATTGCAGAACATAAAAATGGTCGTTTATTCCCAGTCAAAGCCTGTCAGGCATTAGCTGATATCTTACAAGACTATATTGAAAAACCACAACTGCGTCAGCAGCACGGTAGAGAGGGGAGAAAGCTGGTGGAACAATTATTCAGTTTGCAGCAAATGGCAGATAGTTATTTTTTGCTATATAGTGCTAAGCAGATTTGACAGGCTACTTAATTAATTGCAATAAACTTTACTACATAGCTTGATCATGATTCCTAATAATACATTATTTTGCATACAATAAAATCTCCCCCTTATTTAACTCAATAGAATCGCCGCTCCACCGCTGATAGTGACCATTAATATATTCATCTTCCAGTGATAAACCAAGCTTGCGGAGATAAATTAGGATGCTTTTAATAACAGTAGGCCTATAAGTAGTGCCATAGGTGAATGTAGGTAATAGTTGGGCCCCGTGAGCAGAGATTATTGTTCCTCGCACCATGCCCGCGCCTGGGCGTTGGCCAAGCTTACCCAGTACCACAATAGTACCGGCTTTCATGTTGACTCCCGTGAAATCGCCACTATCACCGCCAATAGCAATCAGGCCTCGGCGCATACCATTCCCGACTTCATTTTTTGCGTTGCCGTAAATGATAATTTCGCCGCCTTGTATGCCAATTGAACTGCCTCGCACGGCGCTGCCAACCATATGTCCAGCATTGCCTTTGATGCAAATACGACCTCCGGATATTTCACGGCCTACCCAGTCGCCTGCATCACCTTCTACGACAATTTCACCACCGGTCATACCTGCTCCCAGATGTGCCCCAACGTTACCGGAAATTTTCAGGTGTCCACCGCTCATATCCAAACCTATCATTTTTACTTTAGACAGATCACCTTCGATTTCAACAGCCCCATCTTTTACTTCACCGGTGATAGTAAAAAAATCACCCAGGGTTAGTTTTTCATTACCATGAAAAATTGTTAAAGCAGCTGCTTCAGCCTCTGTTTTTTCTGATAGCTGATCCGGTGAAATTACTTCCGCTTCTAATGGCACTTCCGGTAAGGTATGTAAACTTAACTTCATGATTAACCCTGCAATAATTTATGCAAATATAAATGAAATTGCCCCAGGTTACCACCGTAAT
>CAZWEA010000174.1:0-5240 GCA_964632635.1 uncultured Cocleimonas sp.
CCATCGGTTGGCTATGAGCCGAAAGAATCCAGACGCAGCAGGGGCCGTCTTTTTTATTTGTCTGGCAAATAGATGGTCTGAAATTCTACCCACGGCCTGAACAGCCTGTACCAGCCATCATCCCCATGTCCCAGGCGGGCAAACCCCCAGCAGAACATATCTACCGCCTGAAGTCCGGGATTGTCGTGTGAGGTTTCATGCGTAATATAGAGGCGAGTATTAAGCGGCAACAGGGCTTCCAGTTGATTCTGAACGTACTGGTTAAAATCCCGGATTTCTTCCGAATTCTTGCAGCGATCAACGGCCAAATTCACAACAGATAAATCCTCAGGAAAATCGACCTTATCTAACAGGAAACGGGCCAAGAAATTATACAGTTTTTTCTTCCCGGCCTTTGTTTGCAAATGTTCTTCTGTACGGCGCTTATTCAGTGTTACGCTATATAACCGCCAGCCATCTTCCGGAAAATTACGCAAAAAATATTTCTTAATTCCGGGTGCTGTTGCCTCGCCTTTTAGCTCATGAATGACGCGCTTATTATTTTTTCGGTTATTGAGTTTATTTTTCAATGTACGGCGAACAGCCGTTTTTATTTTGTCATATGCCTGTTTATGATCACAAACCAGAATGGTAATAACAAAATAGGGGGAAGTTCCTTTCTTGTCTAGGTCAAAACCGAGATCGCCTGATTCATCGAGAAAAATCCACATCAAGGAAGTTTAACATCAATTATTTTGTGGGACAGGATATATTTATCTATATATCCGACAGAGATTGATCGAATAATATTTTTTAATCCTTAGCATTATCAGGTTGATTAAAGTATATTCTCTCCACCCCATAAAATTAATCAACAACCTATAACCAGGTAAAATTAAAACTGAAAATTATAACTAATTTTAACTTGAGACAGGATCCAGAATAATTGGGCTATATTCCTGAACATAGATAGTTAATTGTTTATTAAGTAATTTTAGTTTGCTATTATTTGAACGACTTAACCAATTTTCAGCAAGCATATTGTTTTTACATGATTGGTAAATCACTCCTGACATCAATCTTTTATCTCTCATCCCTAAAGATTCGGTTATAGTAATTAAAAAAATCTCCTCTGCTATTCTAGGCGGGATAGATTCATCTTGGATGATTTCACTAAAAAATGTAGATAAAACATGCGCTGCAACCCTATCATCCACTCCATACTCTTGCGAAAGAGTAAGCTGTAAATTCATATGTAATATGTTTTTTGGAGTAAATGTTTCCACGCCATCTAAAGTTGGAGTGAAAACCGTTCGCATTAAATCGTCCACGGAAACTGGTAATAAGTGATACCTGTGTAAACTAAGCAACGAAAAATATTTAAGATAGTCTTCCCACGAAATTAATTTTTTATTGGTTAAGCTCCGTATAAGACTTAACGATGAAAAATTTTTCGGAATTAAAGATTCACCTGATAAACCATAGGCCAGCAAAAAATATGCATCATCGGTAATTATATAAGCATTATATGCTTGAGCAATTCTGAATGCGTCAACAAAATATTCAGGCAAAACCTGATCTAAATTTCTTTCATCATCAAGTTTAAATTGTGTTTTTCCAACTACTTTATTGGGCAATGAATCGAGGAAATCCGCAGCCTGAAGAAGTTTTTTTCGTAAATTCTCTTCATTTTCTTCGTTTATAGGATGAAATTGGAAATCCCCATTAACAAAATTAGCTCTGCCACTACTACCACTCATAGGGCTGAATTTTCCAGCAACATCTCTAAGAAACCGGATAACTGATGTAGGAACATAAAGTTCCTTTATCTTGCCAAGAGCACATTCAATAAATTCACCCTGAGATAACATAAGTGCACTTAATCCATCGATAACACATGGCTTACCATTCAATGATTGATTTGCATAGGCTTCTTGGGCATCCAAATCGGCACTTGTATTGTTGTTACATCGTATAAAACCACTACGTTCGGAGACTATTTTTCCTAGCGCATGAGTAAGCCCACCTTCCATTCGACACAAAAATGAAAATGGTATTATTGATGTTTTATATTTTTCAAAGAACTCATTATTAGAACGAAACTGTTCATCATGAAATTTTTTAATATTGTCAAAATCTAGAGAGCCGTCTTCATTGATAACTTGTATAGACCAAATCGGTAAATTACCCAGTCTAGCCGCATTATCCATTGCTTCATGAGCACGTTGCGAAAGATAAGAAAGTTGATTAACGATATAGATAATCTTGCGACTTTCTTTGTTACTTGAAAATTTATCTGCAGGCCATTCAATCTTTTCTGAAATACGTTTATGGATAACAGCATCATAATTAGTTGAAGCCTGGACAATACATTCTGCACCTAGAGATTTATCATTTTGTCCAATATAAAACCAACCATCACGAAAACCGTCTAATTTTATAAATAGCCCATCTTCAACAAACTCTTCATTTTTTAGACTTCCTTCCTTTGAGTTTCCTATCTCAAGTAACAATGTAAACGCAGAAAGGTATAATTTTTCATCATATACATCCTCTTTTTCAAACGCACTTAATATTATAGAAAAAGCTCGATCATATTTATCTGCTATATCTGATTTTATATATAAATCTGCTTCTTCCAAGGAAAGCAGGAAGGATCTTTTGATGAAATCATATTTTTCAAATTTCTCACAAGCCATTTCAGGCTTTCCTTTCAGCAGAAAAGACTGCCCAAGAATGTGAAGAATATATTCAGAATTCTTTTCTCCAATTTCGCCTTGACCGTCCAAGAAACTTTCTGCGTGCAATATAGCATTACTATCATCTCCCTGCTCATGGTAAGCAATTGCCAACCGTGCGTTAAGATGTGCGTTATCAGAAGGCGTACCTTTAAATTCAAGAAGTCTCAATGCGGCCGAGATAAATATATCCCACTGTTGATTTCTATATGCAATATTTACAATAGTATGCAAAGCATATGATGATGCTTTCTCTACCGATAAAGACGTAATGAGATGAGCAGCATTTTTATCTAAATTATTTTGTTCTAGCATCTCTATGCGAGAAAAGAGTAAATCTTCCTGATACTCAGAACCAACTTCAATTAGCTCAGCAAGCTGTAAACTCCATAATTTATCATTAACAGATTGAAGCAACATGAGCGAAAAAGCGGGGTTATTTTTAGAATTTATAAGATTGGCCGTTTCTTGCGCATCACTTTTACTTGTTGCTATCAATATTTTTTGTAGGTCTTCATGGCCATATTTATCTACAAAAAGTGACAGATTACTTTGCAGTTCATTAAATCGTAATGCCTGAATAAATAAAAGCTCAACAGTCTCTCTCGATGGATTAACTTTTGATTCTTCAATTTTTTCAATGATTGCTTGCCATTGATCAGACTCCAATCGCAAATAAATCAACAATTTTTGCAGTATGCTATCTACGAAGATATCAAAATAGCATTGCTCTATTAAACAAGCCAAATCGTCACGAATCAAACTTAAGTCTTCATTTGTGCCTAAGACTTGCTTGCACCTCAAAATTATGTGTGACTCCTGCAATTTCCAAGAAATTTTATCCCGCAAAGAAAGAGGATCTTTGTTCTCTGCTTTATGTTTTTCATCATTTAAAAAATGAATAGCATCTTCTAATATCGCAGTATTATAAGATAGTTTTAAGATGTCGTTCGACTTATACAGCACCCTAAATAAATTAGGGCGTGGAGAGTTAGGCAAAGTTTCTTCCCAAATATCTACTAGCTCATCTCGTTTTTTAATATCCCCCTCTAGGTCACAAAACATTGATTGCTGACACAACAATCTACATTTAAGTCTTGTATCATGAGAATAATCTTCAGATTGAATTTGCTTATCTGGGAAATCTTGTTTTTTATACATTCTGCTATAATCGATAAGCAGTAACCTAGGGTGGTTATTGTCAAGTTCACGAGCAAGACTTTCAACACGCTCCTTCTCTATATCCTGTTCAGGTACACTGTCACAAATCTCAACGTAATCTAACATTGGCTCTACTTCATTTGGATACATTTGAATAATATTAAGCAAATAATCTTTTGCTTCACTTATTCTTTCTAAGCGGATCATAAGAAGAGCATTTAGTACATCAGCTTTGCAAGATAACATTTTATTATCAGCATCAAGGAGAAATAAATTAATTTGTGATAATAGGGGTCTTGCATCGTCGATAAGCTGTCTATCCAATAATTCACGACAAGCATCAATCAATTTACCTATTATAGAAGCAGATATATCAGCTTTTTGATATAACTGTTGTTGGAAGCTTTCAATGAGGCTTTCCATTCCATCTTTTAATTCTGGCGGGATGTAAAGTGAATTCTTACGAACTCCACCAGCCCAAGTTTCATGATCGAATTTCCACTTTATAAGTAGTGAGGCAGTAAATCTACCAGCATGCTCTTCATTATCAATAATTTTATGGTGCTTTTCACAGAGGTACAAAAGATTTGATTCTTGCTTACGTGCCAATAATGGAGTTGAATAATCTTCTCTTGGATGGCTACCCACCTTTCGAGGTATGATGTGCGCACATTCTCCAAGCCTTGTTCTATGTTGATCGATTCGTTCATTGCAGTCAGGAGCAGCGCATATCCCTAGACCACTTGACAATACTTGCCGTTTGACCTTCTCAGATACAGGGCCAGAATCAACACCATCTTTTATTACAGAAGAATTAATTTATTTCACCATGACAAAATAAATTCCAATTATTATTTGAGTGTATCAACAAAACTCCTCTGGATAGATCAAATATTAATATTCACAAGGTTTGAAGTTGTAAAGTTGCTATTACAGAATAGGAGTTCTTTGTAGATTTCTGAAAGCCTACTAGAGAACAACAGTTGGATAGCGAGTTAATGAATATCTCGCTGTTATAATGTTCAACTGTCTACACTACGTCTACACGGGATTTTTCAGGAGAAATTTTGAGTTAAATCTGACATTGCAAAACAACGCTAAGCCGCTGTTTTTAAAGTGGTACCCGGGGCCGGAATCGAACCGGCACGGTGTTTCCACCGAGGGATTTTAAGGAATTTTTGAATCCCTTTGGATGTAGTTTTATTGTAGCTTGCGGCTTCTACACTTCAGGAACAGGTGAGCCGTACATATTCGCCTTAAGGCAACCTGCATAACGCTGTTTGTGTCGAAGAGATTCATTTGTGTTTCGCGATAACCTTCAAACTTCCCTGAAGAACCTTAAAATTCTTCGCGTCTTCGCGT